>CAZYTN010000389.1:0-2359 GCA_964650115.1 uncultured Sulfuritalea sp. | reverse complement strand
ACATCTGCGCCTATTGCGCCCGCGAGTATTCCTCGCAGAAGCTGACGCGCGACCACGTACTGCCGGTCTCGCAGGGCGGCCGCGACACCTGGATGAACGTGGTCACCGCCTGCCGCCACTGCAACCAGACCAAGAGCGGACGCACCCCGGAGCAGGCGCGCATGGAACTCGTCTATGCGCCCTATGTGCCGAACAAGGCCGAGTACCTGATCCTCTGCAACCGCAACATCCTGGCCGACCAGATGGATTTCCTGGCCCGCCACGTACCGTCCCAAAGCCGCGTCCGCGCGGCCTGAAACTTGTGAATAAATCTACTGCGCGTGCCGGATCGGGGATTGGGCGGTGCTCGCTATCCTCACATATAACAACATATGTTCCGGTAGCTGCGCTCCGGCCGCACCCCGCTGCGGCCACGCGGCTACGCCCCGAAGGAAGTCCCCTTGGGGGACGATTTCTTCACAAGTTTTAAGCGGTCCGCTATCGTCATGACCACGACCGCGGCGAAGCCGCTGACCTCCTATCGCAAGTACTGGGCGCAGCGCTTCGGCAGCGCGCCCTTCCTGCCGATGTCGCGCGCGGAGATGGACACGCTGGGCTGGGACGAGTGCGACATCATCCTCGTCACCGGCGACGCCTACATCGACCACCCCAGCTTCGGCATGGCGCTGGTCGGCCGGTTGCTGGAAGCCCAGGGCTTTCGCGTCGGCATCATCAGCCAGCCCGACTGGCAGTCGGCCGACGACTTCAGGCGCCTGGGCCGGCCGAAGCTGTTTTTCGGCATCACCGCCGGCAACATGGATTCGATGGTGAACCGCTACACGGCGGAGCGCAAGATCCGCTCCGACGACGCCTACACACCGAACGCCGCCGCCGACCGCCGCCCCGACCGCGCCGTGATCGTGTATTCCCAGCGTGCCCGCGAAGCCTTCCCCGAGGTGCCGCTGGTGATCGGCAGCATCGAGGCCAGCCTGCGTCGCATCGCCCACTACGACTACTGGTCGGACAAGGTGCGGCGCTCGATCCTGCCGCATGCCAAGGCCGACCTGCTGATCTTCGGCAACGCCGAGCGGGCGCTGGTCGAAGTCGCCCACCGCCTGGCGAAAGGCGAAAAAATCGGCGACATCCGCGACCTGCGCGGCACGGCATTCATGGTGCCGCACGGCTGGCTGCCGGGGCCGGAATGGACCGAAGCCGACTCGACCACGGTGGATACGCCGGGGGCCGTGCACGCCCATCCCGATCCCTATGCGATGGAAGCAACGGCGCCCACGAGCAAGAGATCAGAAGTCGGCGCTGGCGACACGGCGATTGTCCGTATCGTCAGCCGCGCCGAGCGCCTGGCGCAACACAAGGCGGCGCGTGCGCACACCGCGATCCGCCTGCCCTCCTTCGAGCAGGTGCGCGACGATCCGGTGCTCTACGCCCATGCCTCGCGCACCTTCCATCTCGAATCGAATCCCGGCAACGCGCGCGCCCTGATCCAGGCTCACGGCGACCGGGACGTCTGGCTCAACCCGCCGCCAATCCCGCTGACCACCGAAGAAATGGACCACGTCTTCGGCCTGCCCTATGCCCGCGCGCCGCATCCGGCCTACGGCGACGCCAGGATTCCGGCCTGGGAAATGATCCGCTTCTCGATCAACATCATGCGCGGCTGCTTCGGCGGCTGCACCTTCTGCTCGATCACCGAGCACGAAGGCCGCATCATCCAGAGCCGCTCGGAAGCCTCGATCCTGCGCGAAGTCGAGGAGATCCGCGACAAGACCCCCGGCTTCACCGGCGTCATCTCCGACCTCGGCGGGCCGACCGCCAACATGTACCGCATGGCCTGCAAGGACCCCAGGATCGAGTCCTCCTGCCGCCGCCTGTCCTGCGTCTATCCCGGCGTCTGCGAGAACCTCAACACCGACCATGCGCCGCTGATCTCTGTCTATCGCAAGGCGCGTGCCCTGCCCGGGATCAAGAAGATCCTGATCGGCTCGGGCTTGCGCTACGACCTCGCGGTGCGTTCGCCCGAGTACGTCAGGGAACTGGTAACGCATCACGTCGGCGGCTACCTGAAGATCGCGCCCGAGCACACCCAGGAAGGCCCGCTGTCGAAAATGATGAAGCCCGGCATGGGCGCCTACGAACGCTTCAAGCAGATGTTCGACCAGTTCTCGAAGGAAGCCGGCAAGGAGCAGTACCTGATCCCCTACTTCATCGCCGCCCACCCCGGCACCACCGACGAGGACATGCTGGAACTGGCGCTGTGGCTCAAGCGCAGCGGCTTCCGCCTCGACCAGGTGCAGACCTTCCTGCCGACGCCGCTGGCGCTGGCCACCGCGATGTGGCACACGGAAAAGAATCCGCTGCGCAA
>CAZYTN010000388.1:0-2363 GCA_964650115.1 uncultured Sulfuritalea sp. | reverse complement strand
TCGCCAATGTCCTGTGGGAGTCGGATTTCGGACCGTTTATCGCCCGGGTCCAGTCGCTTTCGGTTGACCGCTGCCGGAGGATCGAGGAGTACAGGAACATTCCGGCGACGATGGCACCTGAGGCACGCAAGGAGTGTTTCACCGAATTGGGGCGGAAAATCAGGGCACTGCCGGGATTTGCCGCACTGGACAGGAGAACCTTCACTGCCATGGAAGGCAGCACGGTATTCAAGGTCAAGGCTTACGACCTGCGCGGCCTCACGATTTATTCATCGGAGCACAGGCAGATAGGCGAGGACAAGGCAGCCAACGCCGGCTGGCGTTCGGCGGCAGAAGGAAAGGCCGCGAGCGAGCTCACCCATCGCGACCAGTTCAGCGCCTTCGAGGGTATGGTCGAAAACCGCGATCTGCTCTCCAGCTACATCCCGATGCGCCGCAACGGCAGCGACGAAGTGCTCGGCGTCTTCGAGATCTATGCGGATGTCACACCGTTCCTGAACCAGGTCAAGGGCAGTTCTGCCGAGCTGTCCGCGATCGTGGCTGCCAACCAGGAGAAAATCGAGCAAGCCGCCCGACATGACGCCGAAGTCGTCGCCTCGAATTCCGCGAAGTTGCTCAGGGTGGTCGGCGCGCTGCTGGTTGTGCTGTTTGTGGCCTTGCTGCTGATCGTCAAGCGCGGTCAAACCCTGATTGATGCCCAGGTCCTTGCCCAGGAACAAAACGCCGCACGGGAACGTTTATGGCACCGCGAAAAGATGTCGGCCATGGCCGCCATGGCCGCCCACGTTTCACACGAAACCGGCAATGCCCTGACCATCATCACGGGACTGGCACGCGAGCTGTCCGATCCGCAGCCGGAGGGGATTGCCCCGCAGGAAGCCACCCGCCTGATCGGCGAACAGACCAGCCGCGTCGTGCGCATGAGCCGCCAGATCAGCACTTTTGCCATGGCGGGCGGCGACAATCCTGAACTCACGGACATCAATCGGCTGATCGAGGCCGTGTGCTACTTTTTCAACTTCGACCTTCGCTTCCGCAGCAGACCAATTGAATTCCATGCCGGCGAAGCCGTGCCGACGTGCAACCTGGTTTCCGACCACCTGAAGGAAGTCCTGATGAATCTCCTGCCGACCCGGCGCGGACGCGTCAGCGTCGAAACCGCTCCTTGCGGGCAAGGGGTGGCGATCCGGATTGTTACCGAATCGAAGCCCGACAGCGGTGTCACGACACATGACGAAGCCCTCTCGAAGACCCAGTTCGATTTGGCAAGGCGACGCATTGCGGACATGGGCGGCACCCTGAACCTGAGCGGGGCCAATGCCGGGCGGATCGAGATAATCCTCCCCACGGAGCTGCGGCAGGGCATGGCGCAATAGCGCCGCAAAATAACGCGTCTGGCGCAATCCACGGCGCGGCGGTAGCGCCAGAGCCAGCGGCATAATCACCCTCATGCGCGAAACACTGCCGCCCCTGATCTGCGCCCTCCTCGATGCGAGCCGCTACCCGCATGCCGCCGGTCACGTCGACCTGGTCGAGACCCATGCCTCCTGGCTGCTGCTGGCCGGAGAATTTGCCTACAAGATCAAGAAGCCCGTCACCTTGCCTTTTCTCGATTACGGCACGCTGGCGCGGCGCGAGACGTGTTGTCGCGCCGAACTGGCACTGAATCGCCGCCTCGCAGCCGAACTGTATCTCGACCTGGTACCGATCGGCGGCAGCCCGCAACAGCCGCAATTCGGCGAACTGCCGGCGATCGAGTGGGCGGTGCGCATGCGGCGCTTCGACGAGAACGGCCGTCTCGATCGCATGGCGGCGCGCGGCGACTTGCAGGCCGGGCATCTGTCGCAACTGGCCGCCACCCTCTGCGCCTTTCAGCAGGCCGCCGCCATCGCCGCACCAAATACGCACTTCGGCGCACCGGAACATGTGCTCGCGGCGGCGCGCGAAAATTTCGTCGAGCTGCGCCAACTTCTGCCCGCAGCCGGACAAGCGTCAGTCGCAGCACTGGCGACCTGGACCGAAGCGGAGTTCGCGCGCCGCGCCGGAGATTTCGCCGCGCGCAAGGCCGGTGGCTTCATCCGCGAGGGCCACGGCGACCCGCATCTGGGCAATCTGGTGCTGATCGACGGCCATGTCACGCCTTTCGACTGCATCGAGTTCAACGAGGATTTCCGCTGGAACGATCCCGTCAGCGAGATCGCCTTCGTCTGGATCGACCTGCTCGATCATGGCCAGCCCGGCCTTGCCGCCTGGTTCCTGAATGCCTGGCTGGAAACCGGCGGCGACTTCGCAGCGCTCCGGGTGTTGCGCTTTTACGCCGTGTACCGCGCCGTGGTGCGGGCCAAGATCGCCGCCCTGCGCGC
>CAZYTN010000387.1:0-2370 GCA_964650115.1 uncultured Sulfuritalea sp. | reverse complement strand
TGCTCCCAAAGGCCAAAGGCACGAATGAGAGGCATGAAAGCAATGAGCGTTCCCGCCTGCAAACATGTTAAGAATCAGCAGGAAGTGAAATACGCGGCGCGGCGAGTGCACCGTAGTGGTGCTATCGGCCTGACGGCTGCACCGCGATGGGGCAAGTGGGCACTACACCAACTCGAAAGTTGGCGCTGGGCGTAGCGGGGGTTTCGCAGAGCACTGCTCTGCGCCCGCGAAGCCGGCAGGCTGTGCAAAGCCTGCCGTGGAGGGGAGGAGATTCCGGGTAATGTCAGTTAGCTGCGCTGCCCGGCACAAAGCCGCGCGGCATCAGCACCCACATGCGCCCCTGCTGGCGCATTTTTCCGGCCTGGTTGCCGGCATCGGGGCCGCTGCCCCAGTAGAAATCGGCGCGCACCACGCCGCGAATCGCGCCGCCCGTATCCTGTCCCAGCATCAGGCGGTTGAGCGCCTGCGCGCTATTGGGCCGGGTCGTCGCCAGCCAGATCGGTGCGCCCAGCGGCACATGACGTGCGTCGACGGCCAGCGAGCGCTCCGGCGTCAGGGGCAGCCCCAGCGCTCCTTGCGGTCCGCTGCCTTCAACCGGCAATTCGCGGAAAAACACCAGGCTCGGGTTGGTGTTGAGCAATTCCGTCAGCCGCGCCGGATTGGCTTTGGCCCAGGCCTTGATGCCCTGCATCGACGCCTGCTCGGCTTTCAGTTCGCCGCGGTCGATCAGCCAGCGGCCGATCGACCGGTAGGGGTGGCCGTTCTGGTCGGCGTAATTCAGGCGCACGCGGCTGCCATCGGTGAGCTGCACCTGGCCCGAACCCTGGATCTGCATGAAGAACAAATCGATCGGGTCGTCGATCCACAAGAGCGCCTCAGGTGAGCGCTTGCTTTCCTGCGGAGTCCATTCACTACGGGAATAGTAGGGAATCAGCTTGCGTCCTTCGAGGCGTCCGCGCAGGCGCAGGTGCTTGAGTTCCGGGTAGAGTTCCGCCAGGTCGACGACGATCATGTCCTCTGGCGGGCCGAACACCGGCTGGGCGTAGCCGCGACTTTTCTGGCGGCTGCCTTTGAGGATGGGCTCGTAATAGCCGGTGATGAGTCCGTTGCGCGAGCCATCCGGATTGACCAAGGCCCAAGGCTGGAATTGCGCCTCGAACCAGCCGCGCAGGGCCGCCGCCGATTTGTCCTGCAGTTCCCGTGCGGAGCTGCAGACCGGCTTCCATTCCGCCCGCCTTTCCAGGCTGCGGCAACCGGCGACGAAGGCGGCGAAAGGCGGCGCCGGATCGTCCTCGCCCCAGCCCGGCAGATCGCTCCATTCGGCAGACTGCAAGGGCTTTTCGGCGGGCTTTGGCGGTTCCACGAGCGGGCACACCGGGCAGGCCGGGCAGGCAGCGGGGGCAGGACAGGCCTCGGCGCGCGGCTCGGGTTTGACCGGGCTTTGCGCACAGCCGGCGAGGGCCAGCAGGACGATCAGGACGGGGAAGAGTCGAAACATGAATCTGCTAAAGTGAGGTGCCTTCAATAGTCCGCAAGCTTAACCGATGTCCGATCCTGCCCGTGCTTTCGCTCCCCTGATCGACCGCCTCGATGCGCTGTTCGATCGCCTTGAAGCCGTCCTGCCGACGCCCCTGCCGGCGACCGACTGGTCGGCCACGGCCTTTCGCTGGCGCACCCGCGGCGGGCGCGGCTGGCTGGAGGCGGTGAAGCAACCGCACCGCATCCGCTTCGAGGACTTGCAGGGCGTCGAGGACCAGAAGCAGCGCATCGCGCAGAACACCAAACAGTTCGTCGCCGGGCGCAGCGCCAACAACGTGCTGCTGACCGGCGCGCGCGGCACGGGCAAGAGCTCGCTGGTCAAGGCCGTGCTGAACCGGTTTGCGGCGAAAGGCCTGCGCCTGATCGAAGTGGACAAGGACGAGCTGGTGCACCTGCCGGAGATCGTGGACCTGATCGCCGCCCGTCGCGAGCGCTTCATCATCTTCTGCGACGACCTCTCCTTCGAGTCGGGCGAGCCCGGCTACAAGGCGATGAAAAGCATCCTCGACGGCTCGATCACCGGCATGCCGGACAACCTGCTGGTGTATGCGACCTCCAACCGCCGCCACCTGATGCCGGAAAAGATGTCGGAGAACCTCGAAACCAAATACAACGCCGACGGCGACATCCATCCCGGCGAAACGACCGAAGAGAAGGTGTCGCTCTCCGAGCGCTTCGGCCTGTGGCTGTCCTTCTACCCCTTCGGCCAGGATCACTATCTGGAAATCTGCGCCCACTGGCTGGGCGAGTTCGGCATGTCGGAGCAGCAGATCGAGGCGGCGCGCGGCGAAGCCCTGCAATGGAGCCTGATGCGCGGCTCGCGCAGCGGCC
>CAZYTN010000386.1:0-2370 GCA_964650115.1 uncultured Sulfuritalea sp. | reverse complement strand
CGATGCTGCCGAGCATCGCCGTGTTGATGCCGTAGGCATCATCGCCCATCAGCGCTTCGCCCGACAGCTTGAGCAGGATGCGGCGGAACTTCGGTGCGGTCATCAAACAGCCCTCCCCCCAACCCCCTCCCCCAGGGAGGGGGCGACGGTGGTTCGCCGCTGCGCGGCTCCGAGGTTTTGGCTGGCGCCCACTTGGGACGGCCCGGCGTGTGCGCGCATCGCTATTACTTGTTGCCCGCGGCAGCGGCCGCCTGCGCAGCCACTTCGGCGGCGAAGTCATTGACCTTCTTCTCGATGCCCTCGCCGACGATGAACAGCGTGAAGCCGGCGACCGACGCACCCCTGGCCTTCAGCAGCTGCTCGATGGTCTGCTTGCCGTCCTCGGCCTTGACGAAGACCTGGCCCAGCAGGGTCACGTCCTTCAGGTACTTCTGCACCGTGCCCTCGGCGATCTTTTCCAGCATGGCTTCCGGCTTGCCGGCTTCGCGCGCCTTCTCGATCGCGATGCGACGTTCCATGTCCAGCAGTTCGGCCGGCACGCCCGAGGCATCCAGCGACTTCGGCTTGGAGGCGGCGATGTGCATCGCCAGGTCCTTGGCCAGCTGTTCGTCACCACCGACCACGTCGACCAGCACGCCGATCTTCGAACCGCCATGGATGTAGGAGGCCAGTTTGCCCTTGGCCGCGACGCGGACGAAGCGGCGGATGCTCATGTTCTCGCCGATCTTGCCCACCAGCGCGGTGCGGGTCGATTCGACCGTGCCCTCGCCCAGCGGCAACACCGACAAGGCGGCGACGTCGGCCGGATTCTTCTCCGCCACCAGCCGCGCGCAGTCGGCGGCGAGCTTGAGGAACTCGTCGTTCTTGGCGACGAAATCGGTCTCGCTGTTGATCTCGAAAATGCTCCCCAGCCTGCCATCGGCGGCGATGTGGATCGCCACCACGCCTTCCGCGGCAATGCGGGTCGCGGCCTTGCTGGCCTTGTTGCCCAGTTTGACGCGCAGGATTTCTTCGGCTTTCGCCATGTCGCCGGCCGCTTCGGTCAGCGCCTTCTTGCATTCCATCATCGGCGCGTCGGTCTTCTCGCGCAGTTCCTTGACCATGCTTGCGGTAATTTCCGCCATTGCTTTACTCCAGAATCAGAACCTTGGAACCTGTCAGCCACAAAGGGCACAGAGATCGCAGAGGAAACCCTCTGCTCTTCTCTGTGTCCTCTGTGATCTCTGTGGCTAAATGCCTTGCCGTTACTCCGCGGCGTCCGACACTTCGACGAACTCGTCGTCGCCGGCCAGCTGCTGCACCACTTCATTGATGCCCTGGCTCTTGCCTTCGAGGATGGCATCGGCCACGCCGCGGGCATACAGGCGGATCGCGCCGGAGGAATCGTCATTGCCGGGAATCACGTAGCTGACGCCTTCCGGCGAATGGTTGGTATCGACCACGCCGATCACCGGAATGCCGAGCTTGCCGGCTTCGGTAATGGCGATCTTGTGATAGCCGACGTCGATGATGAAAATCGCATCGGGCAGGCCGCCCATGTCCTTGATGCCGCCGATGGACTTGCGCAGCTTGTCCATCTCGCGCTGCAGGGTCAGGGTTTCCTTCTTCGACAGCTTCTCGAAGTTGCCCTCCGCCATGGCGGTCTCAAGATCCTTGAGGCGCTTGACTGAAAGCTTGAGGGTCTTGAAGTTGGTCATCATGCCGCCCAGCCAGCGGTCATCGACGTAGGGCATGCCGCAACGCTGGGCTTCCTCGGCGATGATCTCGCGCGCCTGGCGCTTGGTGCTGACGAACAGGATGGTGCCCTTCTTGGCCGCCATTTTTTTCACGAAAGCGATGGCTTCCTGATACTTGGCCAGGGTCTTTTCGAGGTTGATGATGTGGATCTTGTTGCGATGGCCGAAGATGAACGGGGCCATCTTGGGGTTCCAGAAACGGGTCTGGTGGCCGAAATGTACGCCGGCCTCCAGCATCTGGCGCATGGTTGTGCTCATAAGACTATCTCCGATATGGGTTGAACCTCCGCCTGGCCGTGCTGCTTCGCGCTGCTGCGCAAAGCCACCCTATCGGCGCCGGGCGTGTGGATTTTGCCCGGGACCATCCCGGACAAGCCGGCCATTATAGGGGCTTGCGCCGTCAGGCACAAGCTCGGAAGAGCGCTTGCGCGGTCAGTCAGGCACACGCCGTGGCAGCGGCCAACGGAATCCAGCACAGCGATTATGGACTCTCATTCGCACCAAGCCCGTCCGTTTCAGCACCGCTGCCCCCGCCATTCGACCGCGTACAGTTAAAATGCGTTTCCCGAATCCCGACCAGCATTCATGGCCATTTCCATAAAAACCGCCGAAGATATCGCCGAAATGCGCGTCG
>CAZYTN010000385.1:0-2371 GCA_964650115.1 uncultured Sulfuritalea sp. | reverse complement strand
ACGGCAATGAACCTGCCGCTGCCAATTCTGTCGCACTTGAATTGCACAAGCCGTTGTACAGTCGCGCCTTCGACGCCGCCCTGCCGCAGTCCATGCCGGCAAGGCACGCCTCCCCAGACGGAGCTTCATGCAGATACGCTATCCGAAATCCTTCTTCAAGCTGTTGTTCGTCGGCTTCATGCTGGCGGTGCTGCCGCTGCTGGTCGGCCTGCTCGGCAACATCCTGGCCATCGAGCGGCTGGCCGCGCAAAGCCAGCGCGCCGTCTATGACGCGGCGCGCATCGCCCATGCCAGCCGCGAGCTGAACGACACTGCGGCCTCGCTGGAACGCGCCGCGCAGCAAAGCACCGTACTGCGCGACGCCACGCTGTGGCAAGGTTATAACAGCCTGCGCGTGCGCTTCCGCGACGCCGGCGAGCGGCTGGCGGCAATGCCGCTGGAAGCGGAAATCCGCAAGACGCTCGACGACCTGCTGCAGGGCGAAGCCGTGCTCCACGCCAGCTTGACGCAGGCCGGACCATTGGCCAGGGAAGCCGTGGCGACGGCCCGGCGCTATGCCGAAATCTCCACTGCGACGCGCAGCCTGCTGGAACGTTCGAGTACCCTGATCGACCGCGAGGCCGAAGCCCTGCGCGAACTGGCGGCGCAGACCGAGTCGCAGGCGCGCATCCAGCTGTTCGTGCTGATTCCGCTGGCGGTCTTCGTCGTCGCCGGCTTCACCTACCTGCTGGCGCGGCCGATCACCGAGCTGAACCAGGGCATCCGCGACCTCGGCGAGCGCCGCCTTGCGACGCGAATCGAGGTCACCGGCCCGGAAGACCTGGAGCAGCTCGGCCGCCAGCTCGACTGGCTGCGCCTGCGCCTGATCCAGCTCGAGGAACAGAAAAGCCGCTTCCTGCGCCACGTCTCGCACGAGCTGAAAACGCCGCTGACGATCCTGCGCGAGGGCTCGGAACTGCTGGCCGAAGAAGTGGCCGGCGGCCTGTCGGAACGGCAGCGCGAAATCGTGCTTATACTGAAGCAGAACAGCCTCGAATTGCAGCGTCTGATCGAAACCCTGCTGCGCCATGGCGAGGCCGAGTTCCAGCTGGCGCCGGTGAAGCTGCAGACGGTGAAGCCGGCGGAGATCATCGCCGCGATCGTCGAGCGGCACAAACTGGCCTGTTCGCCGCGGCGCATCCGGGTGAGCCTGAAGATGGAGGATTTCGCCATGCAAACCGATCCCGAACGCCTGCGGGTGGTGCTCGACAACCTGCTGTCGAACGCCGCCAAGTATTCCCCCGACGACGGCGAGATCGTGGTCACGGCAAGAACGCAGGAAGGCTGGGCGGTCATCGAAGTGCTCGACCAGGGACCGGGGGTGGCGCCGGCGGAACGCGAGCATATCTTCGAGCCTTTCTACAAGGGCAGCGCCGACGCCGCCGGTGCGGTGCGCGGCAGCGGGCTTGGCCTGTCCATCGTGCGCGATCATGTGCTGGCCATGGGCGGCGACATCGCCGTGGGCGAAGGCCAGGGGCGCTTCACCGTGACCCTGCCGCTGGGCATGCCATGAGCGCCCGGCGTCGCATCGCGCTTTTCCTGTGCAGCCTGTTGCTGCTGGGCAGTTGCGCGCTGCTGAAGCCGCCGCGCGAGGCCTACTGGCTCGACCCGCAGGGGCCGCGCCCGGGCAGCGATGCGGTATCGCTGATCCACTACGCGCTATATGCCAGGAACCTGGGCGGCAAGCAGCTCGCCGAGGAAACCGAGCGCGTGCGCCTGGCCTGGACCGCCGAAAAGACCGATTTCCGTTTGCTGCAATACGCCATGGTACTGTCCGTGCCCACTGCCTCGGCGGCGGATCACCGCCGCGCCCTGCAACTGATCGATCCGCTGGCACGGCCGGGCGATGACCACGACAGCGAGTTGCAGGCGCTGGCATCATTGATGCGTGCACACGTGGCGGAGTACCGCCGCCTTGAAGACGGCAGTTATTCCCAATATCGGCGTGCCGAAGAACTGGAGAAGAAACTGGAAGCCCTGAAAGACATCGAAAAAAGCCTGCTGCCGCGTGACAAGGCGACGGGAGGCGCGAAATGAGCGACAGCCCCGGCAAGATCCTGCTGGTCGACGACGACGCCGACTTGCTGCGCCTGATCGCAATCCGCCTCGAAGCCGCCGGACACGTCGTCGCCACGGCGTCCAGCGGCGCCCAGGCGCTGGCGCAGATCGCCGTCGACCGGCCGCAACTGGTGATCACCGACATGCGCATGCCCGGCATGGACGGCAACGCGCTGTTCGCCGCGGTGCGGGCGAACCACCCGACCCTGCCGGTGATCATCCTGACCGCCCACGGCACCATTCCGGAGGCCGTGGCGGCGACGCATCGCGGCGT
>CAZYTN010000384.1:0-2373 GCA_964650115.1 uncultured Sulfuritalea sp. | reverse complement strand
ACCACCCGGCGCATTTCATCGCCTGCGGCATGGGCAGCGGCCTCGCGCGCTTCGCGCCGGGCACGGTGGGCACTGCTTTCGCCTGGATCACCTATCCGCTGCTGCGGATGTATCTGGAAAGCGATCTGGCGCTGGCCATCTTTCTGCTGCTGGCCTTTGGCGTGGGCGTCGCGGCCTGCCAGATCACCGGACGCGCGCTGGGCGTCATCGATCACGGCGCCATCGTCTGGGACGAAATCGTGCCCTTCTGGGTGGTGCTGATGCTGACCCCGCCCGAATTGCTCTGGCAACTCGCGGCCTTCCTCTGGTTCCGCTTTTACGACATTGTCAAGCCGGAGCCGGCGCGGTTTTTCGATACGCAGGTCAAGAACGGCTTCGGCGTCATGATGGACGACGTCGTCGCGGCCGGTTACACCGTATTGACCATCGCGGTATTCAAGGCGTTTTTGCCATTCTGATGGATGCCGAGCTGATCGCATTATCGGATGCCATCGGGGCGGCCGCATTGGCCAGAAGCGTCCAGCGCCGACTTTTGCTGGCCACCGCCGAATCCTGCACCGGCGGCTGGGTCTCGCAAGTGATCACTCACACAGCCGGCAGTTCGGCATGGTTCGATCGCGGTTTCGTGACCTATTCCAACGCAGCCAAAGTCGAGCTGCTCGGTGTGCGGCCGGAAACGCTGCAGGAATTCGGGGCGGTGAGCCAGGAAACTGCGGCGGAAATGGCCGTCGGCGCCCTGAAAAACTCCAATGCCATGTTTTCATTGGCTATTACAGGAATCGCCGGGCCCACGGGTGGCTCACCTGGTAAGCCAGTGGGGACCGTATGCTTTGCCTGGTGTCGGGTCGGCGAGACGGCCACCGCTGAAACCGCGCTATTTGGCGGTGACCGCGAGGCGATCCGCCGCCAGGCGGTGGTTCATGCCCTGCGCGGCCTGCTGCTCCGACTCGATGCCGCATAAGAAACCGGAGAGCGCAAAAACTGTGCCATCCATGCCATAATCGAATCAATTTCAAGGACGCAAAAAATGGACGACAACAAGAGCAAGGCACTCCAGGCCGCCCTGGCCCAGATCGAAAAGCAGTTCGGCAAGGGCTCCATCATGAAAATGGGCGAAGGACTGGCGATCGATGACATCCAGACGGTTTCGACCGGTTCGCTCGGGCTCGATATCGCGCTGGGCATAGGCGGCCTGCCGCGCGGCCGGGTGGTCGAGGTCTACGGGCCGGAGTCCTCCGGCAAAACCACGCTGTGCCTGCACATCGTGGCCGAGATCCAGAAAGCCGGCGGCGTGGCGGCCTACATCGACGCGGAAAACGCGCTGGATCCGGCCTACGCCGCCAAGCTCGGGGTCTATGTACCCGACCTGCTGATTTCGCAACCCGACACCGGCGAGCAGGGCCTCGAAATCTGCGACATGCTGGTGCGCTCCGGCGGCGTCGATTGCATCGTGATCGACTCGGTCGCCGCGCTGACGCCGCGCGCCGAAATCGAAGGCGAAATGGGCGACCAGCTTCCCGGCCTGCAGGCGCGTCTGATGAGCCAGGCGCTGCGCAAGCTCACGGCCAACATCAAGCGCACCAATACGCTGGTCATCTTCATCAACCAGATCCGCATGAAGATCGGCGTCATGTTCGGCAACCCGGAAACCACCACCGGCGGCAACGCGCTGAAGTTCTACGCCTCGGTGCGCATGGACATCCGCCGCACCGGCGCCATCAAGAAGGGCGACGAAGTCATCGGCAACGAGACCAAGGTGAAAGTGGTCAAGAACAAGGTCGCACCGCCCTTCCGCGAAGCCCACTTCGACATCCTCTACGGCGAAGGCATTTCCCGTCAGGGCGAGATCGTCGAGTTGGGCGTCGAGCACAAGATCGTCGAAAAATCCGGTGCCTGGTACGCCTACAAGGGCGAGAAGATCGGCCAGGGCAAGGACAATGCGCGCGAATTCCTGCGCGAGCATGCCGACATTGCGGTGGAAATCGAGAACCGGGTGCGCGAAGCGGTCGGGGTCGCGGCACTGGGCACCGCCGAAACGGCGAAGGGCAGCCAGGCCTAGCACCGACCGGGCACCGGGCAGAGGAACAGCATTTTGTCGAACAGCAGTTGCCGCGCCCGGCGCGGCGGATACCATGTCGAATGAACTGCGCCAGCAGGCGATAAAACTGCTGGCGCGGCGCGAACACACCCGCGTCGAACTGGCGCGCAAGCTGGCTGGCCTCGGCACACAGGAAGAAATCGCCGCCGTGCTGGCCGACATGGAGTCCTCGCAATTGCAGTCCGACAACCGCACGGCAGAAAACTACCTGCGCAGCAACGCCTCGCGCCTGGGCGCCTCGCGCCTGCGCCACACCCTGAAAACCCGCGGCGTGG
>CAZYTN010000383.1:0-2374 GCA_964650115.1 uncultured Sulfuritalea sp. | reverse complement strand
CGCCTTCATGGACGAGCACATCTATCCGAACGAGGAGGTGTTCGACAAGGAAGTCGCGGCCAACCGCGCCGCGGGCAATCCCTGGGTGCCGACCGCGGTCATGGAGTTGCTGAAGGAAAAGGCCCGCGCCGCGGGCCTGTGGAACCTCTTTCTGCCGCAATCGGAGCGCGGCGCCGGCCTCTCCAACCTCGAATATGCACCGCTGTGCGAGATCATGGGCCGCTCGCACATTGCGCCGGAAGCCTTCAACTGCAATGCGCCCGACACCGGCAACATGGAAACCATCGAGCGCTACGGCAACGACGCCCAGCGCAAGGAATGGCTGATGCCGCTGCTGGCAGGGAAGATACGCTCGGCCTTCGCCATGACCGAACCGGACGTGGCATCAAGCGACGCCACCAACATCGCGTCGCGCATCGTCCGCGACGGCGACCACTACGTGATCAACGGCCGCAAGTGGTGGATCTCCGGTGCACCCGACCCGCGCTGCAAGATCCTCATCTTCATGGGCAAGACCGACCCCGACAATCCCGACCGCCACCGGCAGCAGTCGATGGTGCTGGTGCCGATGGACACGCCCGGCGTCACCCGCGTGCGCGCCTTGAGCGTGTTCGGCTACGACCACGCGCCGCACGGCCACGGCGAACTCGATTTCAGGGACGTGCGGGTACCCGCGTCCAACATCCTGCTCGGCGAGGGGCGCGGCTTCGAGATCGCCCAGGGGCGCCTCGGCCCGGGCCGCATCCACCACTGCATGCGTCTGATCGGCCTCGCCGAGCACGCGCTGGAGCTGATGTGCCGCCGCGCCCTGCAGCGCGTCGCCTTCCACAAGCCGGTGGCCGAGCAGGGCGTGACGCGCGAGCGCATCGCCGAGGCGCGCATCCTGATCGACCAGGCGCGCCTGCTGACGCTGAACGCTGCGTGGAAGATGGATAGCGCCGGCAACAAGATGGCGAAGCAGGAAATCGCCATGATCAAGGTCGCCGCGCCCAACATGGCGCTGCAGGTCATCGACTGGGCCATGCAGGTGCATGGCGGCGGCGGCGTGTGCGACGACTTTCCGCTGGCGGCGGCCTATGCCCACGCCCGCACCCTGCGCTTTGCCGACGGCCCCGACGAGGTGCACCGCAACGCCATCGCCAAACAGGAACTGGCGCGTTATGCGTGAAGCCGGGGCGCCGCGGCGCCGTATCGCCAATCCCTCTCTCCCGACCTCTCTCCCAGAGGGAGAGGGCTGGCCGATTTTTCGACAGCCGCCAGCCGGCCGATCAGGTTACCGCGCGAGTAGCAGGTATCCCTGCGGCTGGTTCTTGTCGTCGATCAGCAGCGACACCTGCAGTTCGACGCACAGTCGATCATTGCCTTCGGTCCAGGCCAGCGCCTCGCTGTGCATGCGCCCATTGCGCAGCACGTCCGGCGTCAGCACCGTGCCGCTGTCCGGCCAGCCCATCCGGGCCAGGATGCCGCGCACGTCCTGCCCCGGCGCGCCGAAGTGCCGCAGCTTCGGAATCGCCGCCACCGCCGGATTGCAATGGAGGACGCGGCAGTCCATGTCGGTCGCGATCAGCGCGGTGCCGACCGCCGAACGCAGGATGCTCTCCAGCAGCAGTTTCTCGTTGACCGCGCTCTGCCGGCTTATCAGCGCCTTTTCCTGGCGCTGGATCATGTCCTTCAGGTAGGTCACGTACTGTCCTTCGAGCCCGCCGACGATCTCGTGATGCGTCAGTACGCCGCAGACCGCGCCTGCGTCGTCGACTACTGCCAGGCGGCGGATACGGGCCTCGTCCATGGACTTGACCACGTCGTGCAGCAAGGCATCGCGGTGCGTGGTGCGCACCGGGGTTTTCATCGTCTCACCCAGCGTCAGACCCCGCGGATCATCGTGCAGATGGCACAGGCGCACCACATCGCGCTCGGTCAGGACGCCCAACGGATGTCCCGCCGCATCGATGGCAAAGACACAGCTCTGCCGGCGTTCGTCCATCAGCGCGACCGCCGCGGCCACCGTCGCGGTTTCCGGCAGCAGGCCGACGGCGGCGGACATGGCGCCGCCGACATCCTTGAAGCGCATGTAGTGCTCGATGCCGAAGTCGCGCAGGAAATCGCTTTCGCTGACGATGCCGACCAGCAGACCCTCGCCGTCCGTCACCGCAATGTGGCGGATGCGCCGGCCGTCCATCATGTGGTAGACGTCCATCGCGTTTTCGCTCTGCTCCACCGTGACCACCGGCGCCTGCATCAGGTCGGCGCACCCCAGGGACTTCAGCCCGCCCGTGCGATGCAGATTGCGCACCACGTCACGCTCGGTGACGATGCCCAGGGTGAGGCGATCCTCCACCACCAGCACCGAGCTGACCGACTTGCGCTGCATCAG
>CAZYTN010000382.1:0-2381 GCA_964650115.1 uncultured Sulfuritalea sp. | reverse complement strand
AGTAGAGGACTTCCACCTCCAAGTGAGTGCGCCCTGCCGGGCGCACCATAAAAACGCCACGGCCGAGCGTGGCGTTTCGTACGACGGAGCCGAAACAATCAACTCTTCAGCGCCACCAGCACCTCGTCCAGCATCTTCTTCGCATCGCCGAACAGCATGCGGTTGTTTTCCTTGTAGAAAAGCGGATTGTCGACACCGGCATAGCCCGAGGCCATCGAGCGCTTCATCACGATCGAAGTCTTGGCTTTCCAGACTTCGAGCACCGGCATGCCGGCGATCGGGCTACCCGGATCGTCCTGCGCCGCCGGATTGACGATGTCGTTGGCGCCGATCACCATGGCGACGTCGGTGCTCGGGAAGTCGTCGTTCAGCTCGTCCATTTCCATCACGATGTCGTAGGGCACCTTGGCTTCGGCCAGCAGCACGTTCATGTGGCCGGGCATGCGCCCCGCCACCGGATGGATGCCGAAGCGGATGTTGACGCCCTTCTCGCGCAGGTGTTTGGTGATTTCATACACCGTGTGCTGGGCCTGCGCCACGGCCATGCCGTAGCCGGGAACGATGATCACGCTCTTGGCATCCTTCAGCAGTTCCGCGGTTTCGAGGGCGCTGATGGGCACCACTTCGCCGGCCGGCTGCGCCGCGTCGCCCTTCGGTGCCGGCGTGCCGCCGCCGGTGCCGAAGCCGCCGGCAATCACGCTGATGAAGTTGCGGTTCATGGCGCGGCACATGATGTAGGACAGGATCGCGCCGGAGGAACCCACCAGAGCGCCGACCACGATCAGCAGGTCGTTGGAGAGCATGAAGCCGGTCGCCGCCGCCGCCCAGCCGGAATAGCTGTTGAGCATCGAGACCACCACCGGCATGTCGGCGCCGCCGATCGCCATCACCATGTGAATGCCGAACAGCAGCGCGATCACCGTCATCACGATGAGCGGCGTCATGCCGTCGGCGATCGAGTGGGTGTTGATGAACTTGCCGCCGAACCAGATCACCACAAGGAGGCCGATCAGGTTCATCCAGTGGCGCGCCGGCAGCAAAAGCGGTGCGCCGCCGATCTTGCCCGAGAGCTTGCCGAAGGCGATCAGCGACCCGGAGAAGGTGACCGCACCGATCAGGATGCCGATGTAGATCTCCAGTTCATGGATCGACTTCTCGGCGCCGGCCAGCGGAGTCGAGGTGTCGATGTAGCTGGCGAAGCCGACGAGACAGGCGGCGAGGCCGACCAGGCTGTGCATCAACGCCACCAGTTCGGGCATCTGCGTCATCTTGACGACCTTGGCGGCATACAGGCCGACGGCGCCGCCGACCACCATGGCACCGATGATCCAGGGAATGCCGGCCGTCGTCACACGCGGCCCGAATACCGTGGCCAGCACGGCGATGGCCATGCCGATCATGCCGAACAGATTGCCGCGGCGCGAACTCTCGGGGTTGGAAAGTCCGCCCAGGCTGAGGATGAAAAGAATGGTTGCTCCGATGTAGGAGACGGTTGCCAAGTTACCAGACATGTTTTTCTCCGAAGGGCCGTCCCGAGGAGAAACGGCGTGAAGACAAGGAGCGCAGCGAACCATAGTCACCCCCTTTCGTGGAAAGGGGGCTGGGGGGATAGCGCATCATAATTTTCCTGGGTTATTTGCGGAACATGGCCAGCATGCGCTGGGTCACGGCGAAGCCGCCGAACATGTTGACCGAGGTGAGTACGATCCCCACCACCGCCAGCCAGCGTATCCACTGGTCCGGCGGCAGGCCGCCGGCCAGCGGCGGCGCGATCTGCACCAGGGCGCCGATGGCGATGATGCTGGAGATGGCGTTGGTCACGCTCATCAGCGGCGTGTGCAGCGCGGGCGTCACGTTCCACACCACCATATAGCCGACGAAGCAGGCCAGGACGAAGACCGTGAAGTGGGCGAGGAAGGCCTGCGGCGCATTGGCGCCGACGAACCAGAACAGCGCGGCGGCGACGCCGAACATGATGGCCAGCTTGTTGCCGGCCATCGGTTCGCTCGCGGCACCATGGCCGTGGCCCTTCTTCGCCTGCACCACGGGCGCGGCGGCGGGCTTGGCCGGCGGCGCGGCGGACGGCTTGGGCGGCGGGGGCGGCCAGGTGATGTTGCCTTCCTTGACTACCGTCAGGCCGCGGATGGCCTCGTCTTCCATGTTGACGTCGATGATGCCGTCCTTGGTTTTGCACAACTCCTCGGCAAGGCGGAACAGGTTGGTGGCATACAAGGTCGACGACTGCTTGGCCAGGCGCGAAGCCAGGTCGGTGTAGCCGACGATGGTCACGCCGTGCTTCACCACCGCCTGACCGGGCTCGGTCAGCTCGCAGTTGCCGCCGCGCTCGGCCGCCATGTCGACGATCACGCTGCCCGGCTTCA
>CAZYTN010000381.1:0-2392 GCA_964650115.1 uncultured Sulfuritalea sp. | reverse complement strand
CGCCGCACGCACTGACATGGTAAGAATCTACGGCATCAAGAACTGCGACACCATGAAGAAAGCCTTCGCCTGGTGCGATTCGAATGGCATCAGCTACGAATTCCACGACTACAAGAAGCTCGGCGTGCCGCGCGAGCGCCTGGTGCAGTGGTGCCGCACCCTGGGCTGGAAGACCCTGATCAACAGCAAGGGCCCCACCTGGCGCAAGCTGACGCCGGAACAGCAGGCCGTCACCACGCAAAGCCAGGCCGTGGCGCTGATGCTGGAACATTCCAGCGTGATCCGCCGTCCGGTGGTCGAGAACGATGCGGGCCAACTCCTCGTCGGTTTCGATCCGACCCTGTTCGACAGCTTCGTCAGGTAGGCAATGGACGCCGTGCACCGCTTCCTGTTCGAAGACCTCGACATCCGCGGCGCGCTGGTGCAGCTGGGGCCGTCCTGGGCGGCGATGAACAGCCGGCGCAACTACGCGGCGCCGGTGCGCGACCTGCTCGGCGAGATGGCCGCCGTCACCGCGCTGATCGGCAGCAACCTCAAGGCGCCGGGGCGCCTGAGCTTCCAGTTGCAGGGCCACGGTCCGGTGTCGATGCTGGTGATGGACTGCAACGAACAGCTGCAGTTGCGCGGCATGGCCAAGAGTGACCTGAGCGCGCAGGCCGAAATCCATGTCACCGGCATCGAAGAACTGCTCGGCGACGGCAAGCTGGTCCTGACGCTGCAGCCGAAAGCGGCGCAGACACCCTACCAGAGCGTGGTGCCGCTGACCGGCAGCAGCGTGGCCGCCATTTTCGAACACTTCCTCGAACAATCCGAACAAACCCCGGCGCGCCTGTGGCTGGCGGCGACTGCCGACACCGCCTGCGGCCTGTTCCTGCAAAAGCTGCCCAACGCCGACATCCTCGACCCCGACGGCTGGGACCGCATCGAAGCACTGGCCGCCACGCTGCGGCCGGAGGAACTGCTGCTGCCGGCGGAAACGCTGCTGACGCGCCTGTTCAACGAGGAAAGCGTGCGCCTCTACCCGCCGCGCGCGGCCACCTGGCACTGCCCGCGCGACGAGGAGAAGGTGCGCAACATGCTCCTCTCCCTGGGCCGCGAGGAAGTCGAAGCCATGCTCGCCGATGCCGAGATCATCGCCATCGAGGACGAGATCTGCGGCCACGAATACCGCTTCGGGCCAGAAATCATCGACGAGCTGTTTCCGCCCAGCGGCCGCATCCTGCATTGAACATCGACATCAGCGAGGAAGCGGGCGTCCGCTACCTGCATTTCAGTTCGAGCTGGATCCAGGGCGCGATGCGCATCGCGCGGCCCTTTGCCCTCGAACTCGACTACACGCGCGAGATGATGGTGCCGCTGCTGCTGCGCGACGACGACTGGCCGCTCCACGTGCTGCAGATCGGCCTCGGCGCCGCTTCCGTGACCAAGTTCCTCTACCGCTACCGGCCGCAGGCAAAAATCACCGTGGTCGAAATCGAGCCGCGCGTGGAGGCCGCCGCGCGGCAGTTCTTCAGGCTGCCGGATGATGAAGAGCGCATAGCCATTCATCACGGCGACGGCGCGGATTTCGTCATCGCAAACCGGCAGCGCTACGACCTGATCCTGGTCGACGGTTTCGATGCGCAGGCGCGCACTGGGCGGCTCGACACCCTGCCCTTCTACCTCGACTGCCGCGCGCGGCTGGCCGACGACGGCCTGCTCTGCGTCAACCTGCTGTCGCGGCGCAAGGATTTCCGCCAGAGCGTGCAGCGGCTGGAAGATGCCTTCGACGGCCGCGCCATCGCCTTTCCCTCCTGCGACAGCGGCAATGCCATCGCGCTGGGCGCCGGCGCCGTCGCGTCGGCGCCGACCCGCCAGCGGATGCCGCTGCGCATGACCATCGATGACCTGAAAGCCGCCGCGCAGCACCTCAAGAAGGAAACCGGCCTCAACCTGCTGCCGACGGTGGCCCGCCTCGCCGGGTCGCGGCATTTCGCCGGCGGCGCGCTGCGCCTGTGAGTGGTGGATGACGCCGGCCTGTGCGCCGACTTCGCGCCGGTCATCACCTGCCGGATCGCGCTCGCCCAGGACCACCGCCCGCTTTGCAGGAGTCGGCGCTGGTGCTACGGCGATTCCGATGGCGATTCCGCTGCTATTGCCAAGATGTCGGATAAATCGTTTAATCCAATCCGGATTAACGGTCCGCCACAGTAGAGAATGTGGTCTGAGTCAATGGCAAGGCTCGTCAAGACTTTCGAGACAACTCTATTTTGCGATGATCCAACACTCGCCGTTTTAGGTTCCACTAAATTCGCTCAAGATACTGATGAAAAGCCGATTTTCCAATTTCAGCGGCGTGTTTTCCATCCTATTTGACGGGATGTTTTACGTCATGACGGAAAGCATTCCGTCA
>CAZYTN010000380.1:0-2393 GCA_964650115.1 uncultured Sulfuritalea sp. | reverse complement strand
CTTCATCTGCGCGGCCAAGATCGATGTCCTGCTCACGCTGTAACACGCATTGAGCGGTTCAAAAAACAGGCACGGCAGCATCGTCGCCGCCTTCGGCCGGCACTACGAGATCGAGCTGGCCGACGGCACACTCGCCACCGGTTATCCGCGCGGCAAGAAAAGCCCCTTCGCCGTCGGCGACGAAGTGGAACTCACTCCCGACGGCCAGATCACCGGCCACGCCGTGCGGCGCAGCCTGCTCTACCGCAGCGACGCCTACCGGCAGAAACTCATCGCCGCCAACGCCACGCAATTGCTGCTGGTGGTCGCCACCGATCCCTCGTTTTCGGACATGCTGCTCAGCCGAGCGCTCGTCGCCGCCGAGCACGAAGGCCTCACCACCACCATCGTCCTCAACAAGTGCGACCTCGCCGCCGCACTCCCCGCCGCGCGCAAGCTGCTGGCGCCCTTCGTCGCGCTTGGCTGCCGCGTCGTCGAACTCTCGGCAAAATTCGATCCCTCGCCGCTGCTGCCGCTGCTGGCCGGCGAAAGCTCGGTCATGGTCGGCCAATCCGGCATGGGCAAATCGACGCTGACCAATGCCCTGGTGCCCGGCGCCGCGGCGCCGACCCGCGAACTCTCCACGGCGCTCGACAGCGGCAAGCACACCACCACCTATGCCCGTCTCTACAAACTTCCCAACGACACCTGCCCGGGAGGCACCCTGATCGACAGCCCCGGCCTGCAGGAATTCGGCTTGAAGCATCTCACCGCCCAGGAAATCGAGTTCGGCTTCGCCGAATTCCGTCCCTTCCTCGGCCAGTGCCGCTTCCGCGACTGCCAGCACGATGCCGAACCCGGCTGCGCGATCAAGGAGGCGATGGCCGCTGGTACCATCCACCCGCGTCGCCTCGAACACTTCCGCCAATTCATCAGCGAGAACCGCCATGGATCGCACTGAGCGCTTCTACAAGATCGACCAGATGATCCACGACCGGCGCCTGGTGCCCTTCGTCGATCTCATGGCCGCGCTGGAAGTCTCGCGCGCCACCTTGAAGCGCGACCTCGAATACATGCGCAACCGGCTCAACGCGCCCATCGTCTGGGACAGGGACGCCGGCGGCTACCGCTTCGACACGCCGCATCCCGACGGCGGCGCCCAGTACGAACTGCCCGGCCTGTGGTTCAATTCGGGCGAAGTGCATGCGCTCCTGACCATGCAGCACCTGCTCACCGACCTTGACCCCGGCGGCATCCTGACGCCGCACATCCGGCCGCTGATCGCGCGCTTGAACAGCCTGCTCGGCAGCGCCGAGAACACCGCCGAGGAAATCCGCCGCCGCGTCCTCATCGTCGGCCTCGGCAAGCGCGACCTCAAGCTCGCGCATTTCGAGAAAGTCGGCGCGGCGCTGCTGCGCCGCAAGCGCCTCGCCATCACCTACTTCGCCCGCGGCAGCGGCCAGACCACCGAGCGCGAAGTCTCGCCGCAGCGCCTGGTGTATTACCGCGAGAACTGGTACCTCGACGCCTGGTGCCACCTGCGCAACGACATCCGCAATTTCGCCCTCGATTCCATCCGCGAAGCCACGGTCATCGAACGCAAGGCGCGCGAAGTCTCGCATCGCAGCCTGGATGAAGTGCTCGGCGCCGGCTACGGCATCTTCTCCGGGCGCCGCCTGCAGCACGCCAGACTGCGCTTCACGCCGAAGCGCGCGCGCTGGGTGGCGCAGGAAACCTGGCATCCGAAGCAGAAGGCCGGCTTCGATACCGACGGCTCCTGGCTGCTCGAATTTCCCTACGCCGACCACCGCGAACTGATCATGGACATCCTCAAGTTCGGCGCCGACGTCGAAGTGCTGGCCCCGGCTGACCTGCGCCAGCGGGTGGCCGACGAGGCGGCGAGGATGACGCAGATGTATGCGGCGGCGCCGAAGTCCGTGAAGAAAGCCAAAGCCTGATGCCCGCCAGCCTCGAAGGCCAGCTCGTCGTCGCGCTCTCCTCGCGCGCGCTGTTCGATTTCGAGGAAGAGAACCGGGTCTTCGAGGACCAGGACGATTCCGCCTACATGCGCCTGCAGCAGGAACGCATGGACCAGCCGGCGCGGCGCGGCGTCGCCTTCCCGCTGGTGCAGAAGCTTCTGGCCTTCAACACGCCCGAGCGCCAGCGCGTCGCCGTGGTGATCCTCTCGCGCAACGATCCGGTCTCGGGCCTGCGCATTTTCAAGTCTGCCAGCGCCGCCGGCCTCGAACTCGAGCGCGGCGTATTCACACGTGGCCGGCCGCCCTTCCACTACTTGAAGCCCTTGGGCGCCAACCTCTTCCTTTCCGCCAACGAGGCCGACGTGCGCGCCGCGCTCAATGCCGGCTTCCCCGCCGCGCGCGTGTATGCGGCGACGCTGACCGAAGCCGAAAAGC
>CAZYTN010000379.1:0-2395 GCA_964650115.1 uncultured Sulfuritalea sp. | reverse complement strand
AAATCACCGACGAATTCCTTGTTCCATGTGCCTTCGGTGAGGATCACATGAGCGATGGCGCCGGCCAGCGCGCCGTCGGTGCCGGGCAGAACCGGCAGCCACTCGTGCGACTTGGCGCCGGCGTTGGACAGACGTGGGTCGACGGTGATCACGGTGCCGCGGGCGACGATTTCATGGAAGCGGTGGATGGTGTTCGGCACCTGACGATTCGAGGCCAGCGGATCGCAGCCCCAGACCACCAGGCAGTTGGTCTTTTCCAGGTCGTAGTCGCGGTAGCCGGCAAAGCCCTGCGTCAGGCGCGGACCCATCTTCTCGGCTTCGGCGCAGATCGCGCTGTGCGAGAAGTAGTTGCCGGTGCCGAAAATCTTGGGCAGGGTGCCGTAGAGCAGTTCCTGCGATATCGGACCATAGCGGCCGCGCAGGTACATCAGCTTTTCGGGCTCGCCGGCCGTGCGCAATTCCAGCATCTTGTCGGCGACGATATTCATTGCTTCGTCCCAACTGATCGGCACGAACTTCGGATCGATGCCGCGGCCCTTCATCGGGTTGGTGCGCTTCATCGGCACCTTGACGCGGTCCGGATCGTAGGTCTGCTGAGTAATCAGGTGGCCGCGCGGACAGCAATAGCCATGGTTGCTCTTGGAAATCTCGTTGCCGCGCACGCGGGTCGCCCGGCCTCCCGACACGTACAACTGGATGGCGCACCATTGCGTGCAACCCTGGCAGGTGCTGGCAACCCACTGGCCCTTTGCCGAAGTGCTGGGCCTGGCCTTGCGCGGGATCAGCGCATTCTTGAACGGCATCGGCTCGGCCTTGACCTGATCGGCCGCCCACGCGCTTCCGCCGAGCATCCAGGCAGCGGACGCGGCCGACGCCCTGATAAATTCACGTCTCGTCAATCTCATGATTGCCTCCTGTAAGGGAACACCATCTAAAACCAGAAACCGAAAAATCGTCCATTGAATGCCTGTTGCTCATCTCGTATCGCCGGATCGGGCACCGCCATGAAAAAGTTACCGTCCGGTAACTTCGATGCTGTATCCGCACAAACCCTGACCAGCATCCCAAACCTCCGGAACGCGTCGCCAAAAGTCGGCGCCGGTGACACGGCGCCAAGCCCGTTACGGCCGCCAGCGCATTCGCTGGAGGGACGGCAATCGACGAGGAGGAGGTGCGGGGATTTCATGACAGCGGTTGGGAAGCGAGGTGTACCCGTGTATCGCGAGAACCATGCCACGATAAAAACGCTTGCCAATTCAAAAGATTGAAATTTGCAGCAAAGAAACCATGGTGCTTTTATGGCAATCCCGGCTATGATGGTTACCATACCGTAACCACCGGAGCTATCATGACTCAGGACGGACCGATCTCGTTACCGAACCGTAACCGCCGTCGCTGGCTGATCGACAGCGGCTGCGTCGCCGCTGCCGCACTGATCGGCCTGCCGCGCAAGTCCCGGGCGGCGGGCAGCAAAATCCGCGTCGGCATGACGCCCGCCTTCCTGCACGACCAGCACGGTCTGCTTGCCGAGTGGCGCGACTTCATGGCGGCCTCGCTGCAACGCCAGGTGGAATTCATCCAGCGCGACAGCTACAGGGAAACCATGGATCTGCTGCGCCTGGAGAAACTGGATTTCGCCTGGATCTGCGACTATCCCTACCTGCACCTCAAGCAGGAAGTACGTCTGCTGGCGGTGCCTCTCTACCAGGGACGACCGCATTACCGTTCCTACCTGATCGTGCGCAAGGACAATACCCAGGTCGGGTCGATGGCCGATCTCGCCGGCAGCGTGTTTGCCTACGCCGATCCCTACTCGAATACCGGCTACCTGGCGCCGCGCTACGAAATCCGCCAGTTGGGGCGGGACCCCGCGACATTCTTTCGCAAGACCTTCTTCACCTGGTCGCATCGCAAGGTGGTCGAGGCGGTGGCTGGCGGCCTGGCCCGTGGCGGCGCGGTGGACAGCTATATCTGGGACACCCTGGCCCACGTCGAACCGGCGCTGGCCGCGCGTACCCGCGTGGTATGGCGCTCGCCGGAGTATGGCTTTCCACCTTTCGTCAGCCACCGCTCGGTATCCGCCGCCGACTTCCAGATCATGCAAGCTCACCTGCTTGGCATGGCCCGAACCGATGCCGGGCGCCGCCTGCTCGAGCGCCTGTATCTTGACGGATTTTCCATCGGCAGCCCGGCTCTGTATGACGGCGTGGCGAAGATGATGCGCGCCTTCGGCGAGGCCTGAGGCCCAGCGCTCATGACTTCGATGAACCGCACCACATGATGAAATCTAACACCTTCGATAGGCCCCAAGCTGGCAAGTGGGCCCGCCCCTCCCATCCTCTCGCGGGGAGGCTATTGATCGGCTCGCTGCGCTCGAAGCTGACACGGCGCGTTT
>CAZYTN010000378.1:0-2408 GCA_964650115.1 uncultured Sulfuritalea sp. | reverse complement strand
GCCGTGGCCCAGCTCAACCGTGCCCTGCAGTCGATGGGCGTGCCGGTGTTCTGACGCTCATGTCACGTGCGACCACCCGCAGAGAATGAAACACGCGAAAGGCGAATTGATGGCCCGCCCCTCCCATCCTCCCCTCGCGGGGAGGCTTCTGTTCAGCTCGCTTCGCTCGGCTATCACCACCGCTCCGAACGAGATGTTTCACGGTAAGGGAAGATCATGATGAAGTCATTGCTTCGCCTGTGGCTGATCCTCGCCCTTACACTCGCCGGCCACTGCGCCCAGGCCGCCGATGATGTGGCAATCAACCTGGCCGGCCAGCAGCGCATGCTGTCGCAGCGTATCGTCAAGTCCTGGTGCCAGATCGGGCTCAACGTGCTGCCCGCCGTTTCCAAGGCGCAACTCGACGATGCCCTGCGGCTGTTCGAAAGCAACCTGAAGGCGCTCGATGGCGCCGCGGCGACGCCCGAGGCGCGCAACGCGCTGGCCGGCCTGCGCGCCGCCTGGACGCCGCTGCGCGCCGCGGCACTGGGGGTCATCCGCCAGGCCGATGCCGCGCAACTCGATTCCCGCGCCGAAGACGTGCTGATGGCGGCGGAACGGCTGACCCGCATCCTGCAGGACCAGGCGAGCGAACCGGTCAGCCGCTGGGTCAACCTGGCCGGTCGCCAGCGCATGCTCTCGCAGCGGCTGGTCAAGGTGTACATGCTGCAGCAATGGGGCGTCAATAGCGCGGCACTGCGCGACGAGACGGAGCGCATACAACACGAATTTGCCGGCGCCCTGGCCAGCATGCAACAGCGGCCCGACAACAGCCCGGCCCTGCGCACGGAACTCGACAATCTGGCGCTGCAATGGGAATGGCTGCAGACGGTGCTGGCCACCGAAGGCGCGGTTTCCTTCCGCCTGATCATGGCCGAGGGCGGCGAAGCGGTGCTGCAACTGGCCGACCAGGTCACGCTCCTTTACCAGCAGTCCGCCCGATAGGCGCTTTACAGGAGACCCCGGATGTCCATCGATCGTCGCCAGTTTTTCCAGGCCAGCGCCGCACTCGGGGCCGCGGCCGCCCTGCCGGCGCCGCTGCTCGCCGCGCAAAAAAGCAAGGAGCGGCGCATCGACCTGATTCCGTCGGCATTCACCGTCGCGCTCGATCCGGACGACGCACGCCGCACCGCGGTGTGGGGTTTCAACGAGCAGCTGCCGGGGCCGACGCTGCGCTTTCGCCGCGGCGAAAGCGTCCATCTGGCCGTCAGGAATGAACTGCCGCAGGAAAGCGCCGTGCACTGGCACGGCCTGCGCGTGCCCAACGCCATGGACGGCGTGCCGCGCGTCACGCAGCATCCGATTCCTACCGGCGGCAGCTTCGACTACCGCTTCGAACTGCGCGATTCCGGCACCTTCTGGTACCACCCGCACCAGGCCAGTTTCGAGCAGGTGTCGCGCGGACTCTACGGCGCGCTGATCGTCGAGGAAGAAAAGCCGCCCCAGGTCGATCGCGACGAGGTGTGGGTCATCTCGGACATCAAGCTCGACGCCCAGCGCCAGCAGGTGGAAGACTTCGGCCGCATCCTCGACATCGCCAACGACGGCCGCGTCGGCAACCAGGTCCTGGTCAACGGTCTGGTGGCGGGGCCGCAGCGCAGGATAGAGGTCCGTGCCGGCGAACGGTTGCGCCTGCGCCTGATCAACGCGGCGTCGGCGCGCTTCTTCCGCCTCGCCATCGACGGCCACCAGGCGCGCATCATCGCCTTCGACGGCCAGGGCGTGACGCCGCACCCGCTGCCGGCCGACGGCCTGGCGCTGGGGCCGGGCATGCGTGTCGACCTGATCATCGACTGCATGGGCTCGCCGGGGCAGAGCTTCAGCCTGCGCGACCTCGGCCGCCCGCCGGCCGCCGCCACCGTGCTCGGCACACTGGCCTATGCCGCGCAACCGGCGCTGCGCGGCAAGCCGCTGGCGTCACCCGTGGCCCTGGCGCCCAACCGCATCGCGGAACCGGACCTGGCCAAGGCCAGCGATCACTACATCGTTTTTCAGGGCGGCATGCGCGGTACGCCGGTGATCGGCCTGGTCGACGGCAAGCCTTCGCGCATCCAGGAGATCATCGCCAGGCAGGGGCTGGCGTGGACCATGAACTACAACGCCCAGCACGAAGCCGCGCTGATGCACGAACCGCTGCTGCAGCTGAGGACGGGCGAGCACGTCATGCTGCACATGATCAACGAGACCGACTTCATCCATCCGATGCACCTGCATGGCCACTTCTTCCGCGTGCTGGCCATCGACGGCAAGCCAACGCCGCTGCGCGAATGGCGCGACACCGTGATCATGGGCCCACGCCAGAGCGTCGATGTCGCCTTCGTCGCCGACAACCCCGGCGAGTGGATGTACCACTGCCACATCCTCGACCA
>CAZYTN010000377.1:0-2410 GCA_964650115.1 uncultured Sulfuritalea sp. | reverse complement strand
CAGTCGATCTCGAACTGGCCGCTGTCCTCGCCCGGCTATTTCCGCGACCTGCAGAACCGCCTCAAGAAGTTCGTCGAATCCGGCCAGCTCGGCCCCTTCGCCAATGCCTACTGGGGCAACCCGGCCTACAAGCTGCCGCCGGAAGCCAACTTGATGGCCGTCGCGCACTACCTCGAAGCCCTGGATTTCCAGAAGGAGATCGTCAAGATCCACACCATTTTCGGCGGCAAGAACCCGCATCCGAACTGGCTGGTGGGCGGCGTGCCCTGCGCCATCAACGTCAACGACACGGGCGCGGTGGGCGCGCTCAACATGGAGCGCCTGAACCTGGTCAAGAGCATCATCGACCGCAGCAAGGAATTCGTCGAACAGGTGTACATCCCCGACCTGCTGGCCATTGCCTCGTTCTACAAGGGCTGGCTGCATGGCGGCGGCCTGTCCTCGCAGGCGCTGCTGAGTTACGGCGACTTGCCCGAGCGCGCCAACGACACGTCGCCGGGCAACCTGATGCTGCCGCGCGGCGCGATCATCGGCGGCAAGCTGGACAAGATCCATGAAGTGGACCTCAAGGATCCCGAGCAGATCCAGGAGTTCGTCACCCACTCCTGGTACAAGTACGGCGACGAGAACAAGGGCCTGCATCCCTTCGACGGCGTCACCGAACCCAACTACAAACCCGAGGGGCCGAACTTCAAGGGCACCCGGACCCGGATCGAAAACCTCGACGAATCGGCCAAGTATTCCTGGATCAAGGCGCCGCGCTGGCGCGGCAACGCGATGGAAGTCGGTCCCCTGTCGCGCATGGTGCTGGCTTACGTGCAGCCCAAGCAGTATCCCTTCATCAAGGCAACCATCGACGGCGTGCTGAAGCAGCTCGACGTCCCCGTCACGGCGCTGTTCTCGACCCTGGGCCGCACCGCGGCGCGCGGCATCGAGTGCCTGTACTGCGCCGACCTGCAGGTCAAGCAGTTCGACAAGCTGATCGCCAACATCAAGGCCGGCGACACCGCCACCGCCAATGTCGAGAAGTGGGACCCCGCCACCTGGCCGAAGGAGGCCAAGGGCGCCGGCTACACCGAGGCGCCGCGCGGTGCGCTGGGCCACTGGATCAGGATCAGGGACGGCAAGATCGAGAACTACCAGTGCGTGGTGCCGACCACCTGGAACGGCAGTCCGCGCGATGCCAAGGGCCAGATCGGCGCCTACGAGGCCAGCCTGATGAACACGCCGCTGGCCAAGGCCGACGAGCCGCTGGAGATCCTGCGCACCATCCATTCCTTCGATCCCTGCCTGGCCTGCTCGACCCACGTGATGAGTCCCGACGGCCAGGAAATGGCCAAAGTCAAGGTCCGCTGAACGCTCAAGGAGAACGCCATGAACCTGAACGCAGCCGCCGCCAGCCTCGAAAACGATCCGGAAACCGCTGCCGGCAAGACGGTGTATGTGTATGAAGGCCCGGTGCGCCTGTGGCACTGGATCAATGCCCTGTGCATCCTGATTCTGGCCGCCAGCGGCTACCTGATCGCCAGCCCGCTGCCCAGCGTGACCGGCGAGGCCTCGGCCAACTTCCTCATGGGCTACATCCGCTTTGCGCACTTCGCCGCCGCCTACATCTTTGCCGTCGGTTTCCTGGTGCGCATCTACTGGGCGGTGGTGGGCAATCATCACGCGCGGCAGCTTTTCTTCCTGCCGGTCACCGACATGAAATGGTGGGCCGGGCTGATACGCGAACTGCGCTGGTATCTGTTCCTCGAAAAGCAGCCCTACAAGTACGTCGGCCACAATCCGCTGGGGCACATGTTCATGTTCCTCTTCGTCACCGTGGCGGCGATCCTGATGATCTGCACCGGCTTCGCGCTCTACGGCGAGGGCATGGGCCTGGGCAGTTGGCAGGACCGTTTGTTCGGCTGGGTGATTCCGCTGCTGGGCGGCAGCCAGGCGACGCATAGCTGGCACCACCTCGGCATGTGGGGCATCGTGACCTTCGTCATCCTGCATGTGTATGCCGCGGTGCGCGAAGACATCATGAGCCGCCAGACCATGATCAGCACCATGATCAGCGGCCAGCGCACCTTCCGGGAATGAATGCCGTGGATGATCCGTATTGCGAAGTCCTGGTGCTCGGTATCGGCAACCTGCTCTGGGCCGACGAGGGTTTCGGCGTGCGCTGCGTCGAGAAGTTCGCCGCCGAATGGGCGCTGCCGGAGTCGGTGACGGTGATGGACGGCGGCACCCAGGGCCTCTATCTGCTGCCCTACGTGCAGGCTGCGCACCGCCTGATCGTGTTCGACGCGATCGACTATGGCCTGGCACCGGGCACACTGAAGCGCATCGAGGGCGAGCAGGTGCCGCGCTTCATGGGCGCGAAGAAGATGAGCCTGCACCAGACCGGCTTCCAGGAAGTCATCGC
>CAZYTN010000376.1:0-2421 GCA_964650115.1 uncultured Sulfuritalea sp. | reverse complement strand
CGCAGCGTGCTCGATGGCTTGCAGGCCGATTTGCTGGCCAAGGCCCGCGATGCGGCACTGGAACTGGGTGATGCAACGCTGGTCAGCCCGAGTCGGCTGAATCGGCTGCGCGAACAGACGGGCGCCCAGAGCGCGACCCTGCTGACACTCTCCGGCCAGGTGCTGGGCAGCAGCTCCGGCGAGATGGGCAACCTGCTGCCCTCGGTTCCGGCGCCCAGTCAGTTGCGCGCCGCGCGCGGCGGACGCGGCCTGGCGCAGATTGGCGAGGCGCAGAGCGGCGGCCTGATGGTGCGTGCGCTGGCCCCCGTGAACAGCGGCGGCCTCAATCTTGAGCCGCGCATCCTGCAATTGACGCTGGCGGTGCCGGTGTCGATCGTCAAGAGTGCGGAAAGCGTCGAGGAAGCGCATCGCGATTACCAGGAACTGCAACTCGGGCGGGTCGGCCTCAAGCACATCTACACCCTGACGCTGACCTTGGCCTTGTTGCTGGCGCTGTTCTCCGCGATTGCCTTGGCGTTTTTTCTCGCCGAACGCCTGGCGCGCCCGTTGCTGATTCTGGCCGAAGGCACACAGGCGGTGGCGGCCGGCGACTTCACGCCGCGCGCCACGGTCGAGGCGTCCGACGAACTGGGCGTGCTGACCCATTCCTTCAACAGCATGACGCATCAACTGGGCGAGGCGCGGGCGCAGGCCGAGCATCATCGCCAGGAAACGGAAGCGGCCCAGGCCTATCTCGAGTCCGTGCTGGCCAACCTGTCGGCCGGCGTGTTGGCCTTCGATCTGCGTTTTCGGCTGCGCGCCGCGAACCGTGGCGCCCAGGCGATTCTCGGCGACGATCTCGACGGCTTCGAACAGATGCGCCTGCAGGACTGGCCGCGCCACGAAACCCTGGCCGGGGCCATTCTTGGCGGTTTCGCCGGGCGTGGTGACGAATGGCAGGAACAGCTTGAAATTGCGCGCCCGGACGGCATGCCGCAGGCGCTGCTGGTGCGCGGCACCGCGCTGCCGGCCGCGGGCGGCGGCGGGGGCGGCTATGTGGTGGTGTTCGACGACATCACCCGGCTGATCGCCGCGCAGCGCTCCGCCGCCTGGGGCGAAGTAGCGCAGCGCCTGGCGCATGAGATCAAGAATCCCCTGACACCGATCCAGCTTTCGGCCGAGCGGCTGCAGTTGAAGCTGGCCGACCAACTGACGGGCGCATCGCGTGAATTGCTGGATCGGGCGACGCAGACCATCGTCAACCAGGTCGAGGCGATGAAGAACATGGTCAACGATTTTCGCGATTACGCGAAGACGCCGCTGCCGCAGCTGGCTGCGGTCGATCTGACGGCGCTGCTGGGCGAGGTGCTGGGGCTCTACGAGGAGTCGCGCGCGGCGATCGCCGTCGTGCCGGCGCCGACTTTCGTGCCGCCGGTGCTGGCCGATGCCAACCAGTTGCGGCAGGTGCTGCATAATGTCCTGACCAACGCGCAGGATGCGCTCGTCGGGGTCGCCGATGCGCGGATCGCCATAACCATGGCGCAGGACGCCGGGCGCATGCGCCTGACGGTCAGGGACAATGGCCCGGGCTTTCCGCCGCAGATCCTTTCGCGCGCCTTCGAGCCCTACGTCACGACCAAATCCAAGGGTACCGGGCTGGGTCTGGCGATCGTGAAAAAAATCGTGGATGACCATGGCGGCGAGATTCGACTCGCCAACGATCGTGGTGGAGAGGTCAGCATCTGGTTGCCGCTGGCAACGCAGGGTGGGGCAAAGGGGGTTTAAGGAAATGCCGAAGATACTGGTGGTGGATGACGAAGTCGGGATACGCGAACTGCTCTCGGAGATCCTGCGCGACGAGGGTCACGACGTCCAGCTGGCGGAGAACGCCGCGGGGGCGAGGGCGGCGCGCGAGGCCGGGCGTCCGGACATGGTCCTGCTCGACATCTGGATGCCCGATACCGATGGCATTACGCTGCTGAAGGAGTGGTCCGGCAACGGCCAGCTCAACATGCCGGTGGTGATGATGTCGGGTCATGCCACGATCGACACGGCGGTGGAAGCGACGCGGATTGGCGCAATGGATTTCCTCGAGAAGCCGATCGGCATGCAGAAGCTGCTGGCGGCGGTGAGAAAGGCGCTCGAGCGCAGCGCCCGTCATGCCGGCGGCGGCCTCTCGCTGGGCGCGTTCGCCCGTCCGGGCCCCCTGCGCGATCTCAAACGCCGGCTGGATCAGGTGCTGGCCAAGAGCCCGCTGCTGTTGCTGCGTTCGGCGCCAGGCGGCATCGTCGAGCTGGTGGCACGCTCGGCGCAGGTCGCCGGCAAGCCATGGATCGACCTGGCGCACGAGTCCAATCCGCTCAGCACCGAGATCCTGCAACGCGCCGCGGGCGGTGTGTTGTGGTGCGAGGAACTGGCGCGCCTGACCCGCTTGCAGCAGAA
>CAZYTN010000375.1:0-2423 GCA_964650115.1 uncultured Sulfuritalea sp. | reverse complement strand
GACTGGCTCCTATATGCCGATCCTCAAGTGGCTCCTATATGCCGGTCGCTGACAGCGGTCAAGACCGAGGAGCAGCAAGCGATCCTTGCGCTGCACCGCATGCGCCAGCAACTGGTGAAGTTTCGCACCGCCCAGATCAACGGTCTGCGCGGTCTCCTGACCGAATACGGCGAAGTCATTCCGCAGGGCAAGGCGGGCGTCAAGAAAGGGATCGCCGAAGCGCTGCAGCGCCTGTCGGATCGACTGCCGGCGATGGTGATCGATACGTTGCGCGAGCAGTGGGCGAGGATCGGCCAACTCGACGAGCAGATCGGTGAAATCGAGCGGCGACTGAAAGTGTGGCTCAAGGAAGACACGGCCAGTCAGCGTATCGCTGAAATTCCCGGGGTTGGATTGCTGAGCGCCACGACGGCGGTGGCGACGATGGGCGATGCCAAGGCATTCAAGTCGGGACGTGAGTTTGCCGCCTGGCTGGGACTCGTTCCAAGGCAAACGGGAACGGGTGGCCGAATCCGACTGCTGGGGATCAGCAAGCGGGGCGATACCTACTTGCGCACGCTGCTGATTCACGGCGCACGGTCAGTGCTGACGCACGCCAAGGAGCCGGAACCGTGGATCACGGAACTGCGCCGGCGCCGGCCGCTGAATGTCGCGGTGGTGGCGTTGGCCAACAAGATGGCGCGCACGATCTGGGCCTTGCTGGCTCATGAACGGACGTACCAGAAAGGGTTTGTGAGTCAGCCCGTGTAGAGCTGGCGCACAACGTGCATCAACCACTTTGAAAGAAAGGAACGGCACGCCGTAAAGGTTGCGAAGGTACGAAAAAGTGTGATGGCGAACAGGTCAGACCGTGACCCGCCAAGCCTGAATGGCTTTGAGGACTTCGAGTCCTTTGGAGAGTCCTTTGGAGAAATGAGGCGTAGGTCAGCGGATTCCATCAGGGCCAGCAGGCATCCGCCTGCACAACAGGCCGGAAATAAAACTGCAGCATCTGTCCCAACACACCAAATCGTCCTTGCAAACGGGAGGCGTCCATATAAAAGCCATGGACCGAAATCAGGTGGCAGTGATCGTTGGCGTTGGACCCGGACTGGGTTTCGCCCTGGCAAGACGCTTTGCGCGCGCGGAAATGCACGTGGCACTCGCGGCGCGGCGCCCGGAACGCTTGGAGGCACTCCCCGCGGAGTGCTCCGGCGTTCTCCACAATGGCCGCGCCTATGGCTGCGACGCCACCGACGAGGCGGCGGTCGAACACCTCTTTGCCCAAGTGGGCGAGGAGTTGGGCGCACCTGACTTGTTGGTCTACAACGCCGGCGCTTTTCTCCCCGGCGGTGTGCTCGAAACCACGCCCAAGGATTTTGAACGCTGCTGGCGCGTCGGCTGCCTAGGCGGTTTCCTGGTTGGCCGGGCGGCCGCGCGCCTGATGTTGTCCAAGCCCCGGCCGGGCGGCACCATCCTCTTTACCGGCGCCACCGCGAGCCTGCGCGGAAGCGCCGGTTTTCAAAACCTGGCCGTTGGCAAGTTCGGCCTGCGCGCCCTCGCCCAAAGCATGGCCAGGGAATTTCAGCCCCAGGGTATCCACGTCGCTCATGTGGTGATCGATGGACGAATCGGACCGCCTGATCGCTCGCCAGAACAAGCCGGAACCGATGAGCTGCTTGACCCGGACGCAATCGCCGACAGCTACTTCCGCCTACATTGCCAGCCGCGCAGCGCCTGGACCCATGAGTTGGACCTCCGGCCATGGGTGGAACGCTTCTGATCCCCGCGGCATTATCACATGTCGGCCCACTATTCGCCGGACTCGTAGCGTGCTGGTGTGACCCCCGCCCGCGCCAGGTATTCCCGCAGGTGATGAACGTCCTGCCGACCGAGAACGCTGGAATGATGCGGCTTATGCAGCACTCCCTCTGCCCGGTTCAGCAGCACCCGGAACCGAGCCCCGGTAAGCGGTTCCATGGTCGCGCCGAGATGATGAAGCAGCGATTCCACTTCCCGCCAGTGGATATTTCCACTGACGGGATCGCGAAAGATTGCACGGATGAGATTGACGTGTTTGTGGCTCATGGCGGCAATCTATCCGCATTCTCAGGCCTAGCGCAAGGGCCACTCCGACAGGACGTGCAGTTCCTGCGGTCTCTGTGATGTAACCGTACCGCCGAGGGGAGGCCGTGTCAGCACATCGCGCAGATCGCGTCACCGTCGCCCCGCTGCAGCATGATGCGCCCGACAGCCGCACTCATTGAGGTTCGGATTGGCGTCGCCAGGCGCCAGTAAGTCCGCCGTGATGCCGCTCATGAGGATGTCACTGAAAAGTCCGGTCATATAAGCGCGGTCCGCAGGACAATCACAGCGGAGCTGCAGTGCCTTGCCGGACATCCCGCGAGGGGATTTGGCGAGGCGAGGTCTGGGGATATTGCGGG
>CAZYTN010000374.1:0-2427 GCA_964650115.1 uncultured Sulfuritalea sp. | reverse complement strand
GCGGCCAGCTTGTCCAGCACGCCATTGACGAACTTGTGGCCGTCGGTGCCGCCAAAGGTCTTGGCCAGTTCGATGGCTTCATTGATGATCACGCGGTAGGGCGTTTCCGGGTGAAGCTTGAGTTCGCAGGCGCCCAGCAGCAGGATGCAGCGCTCGATCGGCGAGACTTCGTCCCAGCTGCGGTCGATATGCGGCGCCAGCTCGAGCTTGAGCGCTTCGGCCTGCTGCCGCGTTTCCGCCAGCAAGATGGCATACAGCTGGCTGTCGGCCTTGTCGAAGCCGGCCACGCCTTCGGCTTGCACCTGAATCGCCGCTTCATCCTGATCGCCGACCTGCCATTGATAAAGGCCCTGGATGACGAACTCGCGGGCGCGCCGTCGCGGCGACTTGCCGCTCGCCATTACTTCAGCGCTTTCAGCAGATTCGCCATCTCGATGGCCGCCTGCGCCGCTTCCGTACCCTTTTGCACCATGCGCACCAGCGCCTGGTCGTCGTTTTCGGTGGTCAGCACCGCATTCGCAATCGGAATGCCGGTATTGAGCTGCACATCGGTGATGCCGCGCGCCGACTCATTGGAAACGATCTCGAAGTGATAGGTCTCGCCGCGGATCACGGCGCCCAGCGCCACCAGCGCATCGAAACGGCCGCTTTGCGCCATCGCCTGCAGCGTCAGCGGCAATTCCAGCGCGCCGGGAACGGTGGTGAAGCTGATGTCGGTATCGACGACGCCGAGGCGCGCCAGTTCGGTCAGGCAACCCGAACGCAGGCCGTCGCCGATGTTATCGTTGAAGCGGCTTTGCACCACACCGACGCGCAAGCCGCGGCCGGCCAGATCGGGTTCGAGTTCGCGAATAGTCATTTGAATCCCCTCCCCCCAACCCCCTCCCCGAGGGAGGGGGTGACTGCGGTTCGCCGCTGCGCGGCTCCATGTGGTGCCTTGCGCCCCTTCGGGCGGCCGTGCGTGGCGCTCATGCTGTCTTTTCTCCTGTCGGAGTGAAGTAGCCGGTGATTTCCAGGCCGAAGCCGGCCATGCTGGGCATCTTGCGCGGGCTGGACATCAGACGCATCCTGCCAACGCCGACTTCGCGCAATATCTGCGCGCCGATGCCGTAGATGCGCGGATCCCAGGTGTAGGCCGGCCGCTCCGTGCGTTCGCTCTTCAGCGCCGCCAGCAAGGCGTTGCCGGTTTCCGCCCGATGCAGCAAGACCAGCACGCCGCGCCCTTCTTCGGCGATCTTGCGCAGGGCGAAGTCGACGCTATAGGTGTGGCCGCGGCTGCCGTGGTCGAGGAAGTCGAGGACGCAGACGGCTTCATGCACACGTACCAAAGTCTCTTCCGCGGCCGTGATCTCGCCGCGGGACAGCGCCAGATGCACGTCGCCGCTGCTGCGGTCGGCGAAGGCACGCAGGCGGAATTCGCCCTGCGCGCATTCGACATTCTTGTCGGCGACGCACTCGATCAGTTTTTCGGTTTCCGAGCGGTGATGGATCAGGTCGCGGATGGTACCGATTTTGAGGCTGTGCTCCCGTGCGAATTCCAGCAGGTCCGGCAGCCGCGCCATGGTGCCGTCATCCTTGAGAATCTCGCAGATCACCGCAGCCGGCGTGCAGCCGGCCAGTTGCGCGAAATCGCAGCCGGCTTCGGTATGGCCGGCGCGCACCAGCACGCCGCCGTTTTGTGCCATCAGCGGAAAAATGTGGCCGGGCTGGACGATGTCGACCGGGGTCGCGTCTTTCGCTACGGCCGCCTGTACCGTGCGCGAACGATCCTGCGCCGAGATGCCGGTGGTGACACCCTCGGCAGCTTCGATCGACATGGTAAAGGCGGTGCCGTGCTGCGCCTTGTTGTCGCGCACCATCAGCGGCAGGTCGAGCTGGCGGCAACGCGCCTCGCTCAGCGTCAGGCAGATCAGGCCGCGGCCGTGCTTGGCCATGAAGTTGATCGCTTCGGGCGTCACGTGTTCGGCGGCAAGCACCAGATCGCCTTCGTTTTCGCGATCTTCCTCGTCGACCAGGATGACCATGCGGCCGGCGCGCATGTCGGCGACGATATCGAGAACGGGGCTGATGCTCATGGCGCAGGTACCAAGCTTAACGGAACAACTCCTTCGTAGCGATGGGTGATAGTCGAGCGAAGCGAGCTCATTAGAAGCCTCCCCGCGAGGGGAGGATGGGAGGGGCGGGCCTTTAATTCGTCTTTTGCGTGTTTCATGATCGGTCGCGCGGCGCTATTCCTGCAAAAGTTCGGAAGCCGCGCATTTTACGCCGCGCCGGCCGACAGCATGCGCTCGACGTAGCGCGCGATCAGGTCGATTTCGAGATTGACCTTGGCGCCCGGGTGCAGGCGCTTCAGCGTGGTCACTTCGACGGTATGCGGGATCAGGTTGATCGAGAAGCGGCGGCCCTTGACGCGGTTGGTGGTGAGCG
>CAZYTN010000373.1:0-2447 GCA_964650115.1 uncultured Sulfuritalea sp. | reverse complement strand
CCGGTCGGCTATCCCTTTCCGATACCGGAGGACAAGACGGCCGACATCCTGATGCTGGCAATGGGCACCGGCATTGCGCCTTTTCGCACTCTGATCCGGCAAATCTACGAAAAGATCGGCGGCTGGAAAGGCAGGGTGCGCCTGTTCTACGGCGCGAAAAGTCCACTGGAAATGCTCTACATGAACGAAGAGAACAGCGATCTCGCCAATTATTACGATCAGCCGACGTTCAAGGCCTTCCAGGCGGTCAGCCCGCGTCCCGCCCTCGATGCGCCGGTGGCGCTGGATCAGGCGCTGGAGCAGAACGCGGCGGAAGTATGGGAAATGCTGCAACGGCCGGGTACGCGGGTATTCGTCGCCGGAACCGAAAACCTGCTCAATGTGGTCGAGCAATCCATGATCAAACTGGCCGGATCGGGGCGCGACTGGTTGAGCGTCCAGAATGCATTGAAGTCAAGCGGGCGCTGGAGCGAAGTGCTTTACTAGGTTCCACCCGTAGCGCCAAATCGCGGTGCCTTAGCGGGTGAACATCACGGCGCAGATCGTATCGATGGGGCAGAGGACGGCATTGACCAACTGCTGCGGCCGCCGTTCTTCCCAGGACGAGTCGTAGGGGTCGGTAAAAATGCGGATATTCCAAACTTCGCCGGTCTCGCGGATCCGCTCGATGTTGGCCTTGAACACCCTCTCTGCCGAGACTCCGGAACCGAAGTGCAGTTCGCGGTGCAGGATGTCGATGATATTGGGTGATTCCAGGTCCGGCAGTTCCTCGAACCGGAGTTCGCGATCTGCGATGCAGCGGATGCGGCGCGTGAACAACGGCGCACCATCGGTACCGATCCAGCAATGAAGGCCGACGCTGGGGGAGGGCACTGCGGCGGTCTGGGCGAAAGCCGTTGCGGTAGCGAAGATAATCGCCAGAATGCCTATCGAGCCGAAGCGTTTCATGGAATCATCATACAGTGCCGGCGCCCGGCGCGCAATGCCAGATCCGGCCCTGTTGTCCGGCCCGGCTAGCGTTTCAGGTAGGGCACGTACGCCATGTCGGTCTTGGCAATGTGATTGGTGAGCCAGTGATTGAGGAAACGCACGGTATCCGTCGAGATGTCTTCTCCGATCGACTTGAGCTGGAGTTCCTCCAGTTTGGCGCGAAACTCGGCATGCTGCGCCAGATGTTCCTCCAGATCGGGATAGCCGACTGACTTCATCAAGGCTTCCTCGGCGGCGAAGTGCTCGCGCATGTAGTGTTTCAGGCGGGTGATGACATATACGCCAAAAAGAGTGCGCTGTTCGACGGTGGCGCTTTCCAGTTCGGCCAACCACTGAAAAATCGCCTTGTGCTGTTCGTCAAGCACGGGCACGCCGGTGCCGAGATCTGGTGTCCATTCGATCATGGTGCGGATTTTAGCAGCTGGGGTGCCGCCATGAGCAGCTTGACTTCATGCCGTTGCATTCCCTATCCTTGGTTCGGTCAGGGGAACGGGGAAAATCATGTTCGATTCGCCGATGGAGTACTGTGCGGTCTGCGGGCAAATGGTGACACTGGATCAGACCTTGACCGAGTGCCAGCGCAAGCACCTCTGCGGCAAGGATCAGGTTTGTCCGCTGCGGAAATATTTCACCGGCATTGATGCCCCCCCTGAGCCGCAACAGGAGAAGCCATCCATCCCCTGATTTTCGGCGACTTCAGGATGAGTCGCCGTACCGTCAGTGCCGACTATTCGATGCGCCAGTCCGGGGAATTCTCCGACCCTATTCGCTGCCCTCGGCGAACCAGCGCAGTTTGTCGCGCAAGGTTACGACTTCACCAACGATGATCAGGGTCGGCGCGCGCAGGTTGGCGGCTGCTGCCAGGTCCGGCAGTGTGGTCAGGGTGCCGGTGATAGTACGCTGGCTGGGTTGGGTGCCGTGCTGCACGATGGCGGCCGGCCAGTCGGCGGGGAGGCCGTGTTCCATGAGTTTGGCGCAGAGGTAGGACAGGCCCGAGAGGCCCATGTAGATCACCACGGTCTGGCGCCGCCGGGCGAGGCCGGGCCAGTCCAGGTTCATGCTGCCGTCCTTGAGGTGGCCGGTGACGAAGACACAGGCTTGCGCGTGATTGCGGTGGGTCAGCGGGATACCGGCATAGGAGCCGACGCCGGCCGCTGCGGTGATGCCCGGCACGACCTCGAAATTGACGCCATCGGCGTGCAGGGTTTCCACTTCCTCGCCGCCGCGGCCGAAGATGTAGGGGTCGCCGCCCTTGAGGCGCACCACGCGCTTGCCGGTTTTTGCCAGTCGCACCAGCAGATCGTTGATTTCTTCCTGCGGCAGCGAATGGTTGCCGCGCTCCTTGCCGGCGTAGATGCGCTCGGCATCGGCGCGGGCGAGTGCAAGCACTGCCTTGGAAACAAGGTTGTCGTAGACCAGGACATCGGCTTCGCCGATCAGGCGGGCAGCCTTGATGG
>CAZYTN010000372.1:0-2449 GCA_964650115.1 uncultured Sulfuritalea sp. | reverse complement strand
GCAAGGTGCATCGGCCCTGGGGCTGGTATGACAGCATCGACAGCGGCGATCGCTTCCTGGTCAAGCGCATCGTGGTGCGCCCCGGCGCCACCCTGTCGCTGCAAATGCACCACCATCGCGCCGAGCACTGGGTGGTGGTACGCGGCACCGCCAGGGTGACCCGTGGCGAGGAGATCCTCCTGCTTGGCGAGAACGAATCGACCTACATTCCGCTGGGCGTCAAGCACCGCCTGGAGAATCCCGGCCAGATCCCGCTCGAGATCATCGAGGTCCAGTCGGGCAGTTATCTCGGCGAGGATGATATCGTGCGCTTTGAAGACAACTACGGACGCAGGCAATGACCAGGAAAATCGCATTGATCACCGGCGTCACCGGACAGGACGGCGCCTATCTCGCCGAGTTCCTGCTCGACAAGGGCTACGAGGTGCATGGTATCAAGCGCCGCACCTCCTTGTTCAATACCGACCGCATCGATCACCTGTACCAGGATCCGCACGAGAAGAACCGCCGCTTCGTCCTGCACCACGGCGACATGACCGACAGCTCCAGCCTGGTGCGCATCATCCAGCAGGTGCAGCCCGACGAAATCTACAACCTCGCGGCGCAGAGCCATGTCGCGGTGAGCTTCGAGGAGCCCGAGTACACCGCCAACTCGGATGCCCTGGGCGCCCTGCGCGTCCTCGAAGCGATGCGCATCCTCGGCATGGAGAAGACGACGCGCTTCTACCAGGCCAGCACCTCGGAACTGTTCGGCCTGGTGCAGGAGACGCCGCAGAAGGAAACCACGCCCTTCTATCCGCGCAGCCCCTACGCGGTGGCCAAGCTCTACGCCTACTGGATCACGGTGAACTATCGCGAGGCCTATGGCATGTATGCCTGCAACGGCATCCTGTTCAACCACGAAAGCCCCGTTCGCGGCGAGACCTTCGTCACGCGCAAGATCACCCGCGCCCTGGCGCGTATCAAGCTGGGCCTGCAGGATTGCCTGTTTCTCGGCAATCTGGATGCAAAGCGCGACTGGGGTCATGCCAAGGACTACATCGAGATGCAGTGGCTGATGCTGCAGCAGGAACAGCCCGAAGATTTCGTCATCGCCACCGGCGTGCAATACAGCGTGCGCGATTTCGTCAATGCGGCGGCCACCGAGATGGGTATTGCCGTCACCTGGCGCGGTAACGGTGTCGATGAAAAAGGCTACGACGGGCTGGGCAACTGCATTGTTCAGGTCGATCCGCGCTACTTCAGGCCGACCGAAGTCGAGGCTCTGGTGGGTGACGCAAGCAAGGCGCGCGAAAAGCTGGGATGGACACCGAAAATAACATTCTCCGAACTCGTCGCCGAAATGGTGCGCGAGGATTTCAAGGCAGCGGAACGCGACGAACTGATCAAGAAGCACGGCTACCAGGCCATGGACCATCACGAATGATGGATAGATGATGGAAACCGCGGCGAAGATCTACGTCGCCGGCCATCAAGGCATGGTGGGTTCCGCCCTGGTTCGCCGCCTGGAGCAAGCCGGCTATACGAACATCCTCACCCGCACGCGTGCGGAGCTGGAACTGCTGGACCAGACAGCAACGCATGCCTTCCTGGCGCAGGAAAAGCCCGATTTCATTTTCATGGCGGCGGCCATCGTCGGCGGCATCCACGCCAACAATACGTTGCGTGCCGACTTCATCTACCAGAACCTGATGGTCGAGGCCAATCTGATTCACGGCGCCTGGCTCGCCGGGGTTTCGCGTTTGTGCTTTTTGGGTTCGAGCTGCATTTACCCGCGCGACTGCCTGCAGCCGATCAGGGAAGACTATCTTCTCACCGGTCCGCTGGAACAGACCAACGAGCCTTACGCGGTCGCCAAGATCGCCGGCATCAAGCTGTGCGAAAGCTACAACCGGCAGTATGGCACGCAGTATTTTCCGGTCATGCCGACCAACCTCTACGGCCCCAATGACAATTACGACCTGGCCAACGCCCACGTCCTGCCGGCGCTGATCCGCAAGGCGCACGAAGCGAAGCAGCGCGGCGACGGCGAACTCGTGGTGTGGGGCAGCGGCGAACCGATGCGGGAATTCCTCTATGTCGATGATCTGGCGGAGGCCTGCGTTTTCCTGATGGAAGAAGGCATCACCGATGGCTTCTACAACATCGGTACCGGCAAGGACGTCACCATTCGCGAACTTGCCGAGACCGTGATGTCCGTCGTCGGTTTCTCGGGGCGCATCGTGTTCGACAGCACCAAGCCGGACGGCACGCCGCGCAAGTTGCTCGACGTCAGTCGCCTGCGCGACATCGGCTGGCAGGCGCGCACGCCGCTGCGTGAAGGCATCGCGCTGGCCTACCGGGATTTTCTGGCGCGACATGCCGGCTGACGGCCGGTATCGAGGCGCACCCCTGCGCCTGGTTTTCCGGCTGTATTTCGCGCTGCTTGCCCTGGCCGCATCCGCACTGG
>CAZYTN010000371.1:0-2468 GCA_964650115.1 uncultured Sulfuritalea sp. | reverse complement strand
TCGACCAGGTGGTTGCGGATCCGGTAGTACTGCGGATCGTGGTGGATGCCGGCGCGGGTGCGGTCGCGCGGCATGGTCACCTCGACGATCTCGGCGATCTTGGCGTGCGGGCCGTTGCTCATCAGCATGATTTTGTCGGCGAGCAGGATGGCCTCGTCGACGTCGTGCGTGATCATGAACACGGTCTGGTGCGTGGCCTGCACTATCTTCAGCAGTTCGTCCTGGATGGTGCCGCGAGTCAGGGCGTCGAGTGCGCCGAAGGGCTCGTCGAGCAGCAGCATCTTGGGCTGGATGGCGAAGGCACGGGCGATGCCAACGCGCTGCTTCATGCCGCCCGATAGCTCGGCCGGTTTCTTGTGGATGGCGTGGCCGAGGCCGACCATTTCGAGGTATTTGGTGCAGTGCTCGGCGATCTTTTCTTTCGACCATTCCGGCCACTTCGACTTGACGGCGAAGGCGACGTTGCCGAGCACGCTCATCCAGGGCATCAGGGCGTGGCCCTGGAACACCACGCCGCGATCGAGGCTGGGCCCGCGGACTTCGCGGCCGTCCATGAAGGCGTCGCCCGCCGACGCTTCTTCAAGGCCGGCCAGCACGTTGAGAATGGTGGTCTTGCCACAGCCGGAATGGCCGATGATGCAGACGAATTCGCCCTTGTCGATGTGGAAGTTGATGTCGTCGAAGACGGGAAGGTTGACCGATCCGTCGGCCGCCGGAAAGACCTTCTTGAGGCTTTCAACGCTGAGGAAATGCGTGCTCATGATCGCTTCCCGTTCATTCGCGATAGGTGACCAGCTTCTGCAGCCAGCCGAACAGCAGATCGAGGAACATGCCGACGATGCCGATCATCACCACGGCGAAGATCACGTTGGGCAGGGCCAGGTTGTTCCACTCGTTCCAGACGAAGTAGCCGATGCCGGTGCCGCCGACCAGCATCTCGGCAGCGACGATCACCAGCCAGGCGATGCCCATCGAGATGCGCATGCCGGTCAGTATCGTCGGCGCCGCAGCCGGCAGGATCACCAGCATCGCCTTGCGCAGCGGATTCACTTCCAGCGTGAGCGCGACGTTGATCCAGTCGCGCCGCACCGACGCCACGCCGAAGGCGGTGTTGATCAGCATCGGCCAGATCGAGCAGATGAAGATGACGAAGATGCCGGAGATGTCCGAATCCTTCAGGCTGTAGAGCGCGAGCGGCATCCAGGCCAGCGGCGAGATCGGCTTCAGCACCTGGATGAAGGGATTGAAGGCCTGGAACAGCAGCGGCGACATGCCGATGATGAAGCCCACCGGCAGCGCCACCACCACGGCGAGCAGGAAGCCTACGGCGACGCGACCGAGCGAATGGGCGAGCTGGATGCCTATGCCCTTGTCGTTGGGCCCCTTGTCATAGAAGGGATCGGAGAGGTAGTCGACGAATGACTTGCCGACCATGCCCGGCGTCGGGAAGCCGCTCTTTTCCTGGCCTTTGCCCATCAGCGCCGCGTACTCGCTGTCGGCGGCAGCAGTTGCGGCCGACTCCTTCGGCTGCGTGGCGAGTTGCCAGGCGCCGATGAAGACGCAGAACATCAGCACCGAGATGACGGCCGCCTTGAGCTTGAGCTTGCCTGACATGGCACTCTCCTATGCCTTCTTGATGGCGAAGCTGTCGACATAGGCGTCGGCCTTCAGCGGGTCGAACTCCTTGCCCATGACCTTGAACTTCTTCATGGTCTCCTTGGGCGGAGTCTGGCCGACTTCGAGCATGTACTTCTTCGCATCTGTCAGCAGGTACACCTTCTCGGCGATGTCCTTGTACCTGACCTCGCCCTTGACGTAGCCCCAGCGTTTTAGCTGCGAGAGGATCCAGTAGGCCATCGAGTACCAGGGGAACGGGTCGTAGTCCACGCGCTCCGGCACGTTGCGCACGTTGCCCAGGCCGTCGGCGAACTTGCCGGTAAGAACCTGTTCGAGCACCGCCTTGGGCTGGTTCAGGTAGTTGGCGGGCGCCAGCACCTCGGCCATGACCGGGCGGTTCTTCGGGTCGCGCGCCATCGCCGAGGCCTTGAGTATGGCGCGGTAGAGCGCGGCGAAGGTATTGGGGTTCTGCTTGACGAACTCGCCGGGAACGGCGAATGAGCAGCAGGGGTGGCCGTCCCAGATGTCGCGCGAGAGGATGTGGATGAAGCCGATCTCGTCATACACCGCGCGCTGGTTGACCGGATCGGGGCCAAGGAAGCCGTCGATATTCCCGGCGCGCAGATTGGCCACCATCTCGGGCGGCGGGACGACGCGCAACTGCACGTCGGTATCGGGATTGATGCCGTGCTCGGCGAGGTAGTAGCGCAGCAGCAGGTTGTGGATCGAGAACTCGAAGGGGATGGCGAACTTGAAGCCCTTCCAGTTCTTCGCATCGCGATTGGTCTTGTGCTTGTTGGCCAACACGATGGCCTGGCCGTTGATGTTCTGGATGGTCATCACGTTGGTCG
>CAZYTN010000370.1:0-2469 GCA_964650115.1 uncultured Sulfuritalea sp. | reverse complement strand
CCCAATGGCATCGCCTTGTGCTCGCTGCACCACAAGGTCTTCGACCTCGGCGCCTTTACCATCCTGCCCGCCAGTTACCAGATGGTTTTCAGCCAGCACCTCAACGGCAGCGACGATTCAGCCGGAAAAATCCTCGCCTATCACGGCGCCAGCCTGATCCTGCCGCAAAGTCGGGAATACCTGCCTCAACACGAATTTCTCGACTGGCACAGGAAACAGGTGTTCAAGAGTCCGGAGCGGCCCGTAAGCTGAGCAGAAGTCCGATTGGCCGGAAAGGCGAATCGGAAAACCTGCGTGCCTGGAGAGGGTGTGCCGACAGCCTGATTCAGCTATAATATTGCACCATAGAGCAATCAAAGATTTACTAAAATTGCTCTTTGATGCAATATATAGACAATATATCTTGCATTGAGATGCAAAATCATGAAATCGAACTTCTCTGAACTCAAATTCCGCCAACTCGACGCCACGTTGAACCGCTGGCGCAGCGCCGACTTGCCGCCGCGTCCGCCATCGGGCTGGATCAAGGCCGTCCGCGAGGGGCTGGGCATGGCCGCCGCGCATTTGGCCGCACGGCTGGTGGTCGCCACCTCCACCGTCACCCGGCTGGAAACCTCCGAGGCCGATGACACCATCAGCCTGGGAAGCTTGCGCCGCGCCGCCGCAGCACTGGACTGCGAACTGCACTACGCCCTGGTGCCGAAGCAGAGTCTCGCCGACACCCTGGAAAATCGAGCCTTGGCCCTGGCGCGCCAGCAAATGGCCTCTGTCAGCCACACCATGGCGCTGGAAGCGCAAGCCACCTCACGCGAGACCGTCGAGGCGCAGACTCGTACCCTGGCCGAGAACCTGCTCAAGGGTTCGCGTCGCGCCTTGTGGAAAGAGCCTGGGCGGAAGAAATCGGCCCCATGACCGTGGAGTTCGACTATCCGCCCGGCGCGACACCGCTTGATGCGGACGAACTCGCCAGCCTGATTCCCGGCCACATCACCACGCAGGGTGAATTGAACGAGTGGGAACAACTCAACATCGCCCAAGGCGAGAACTGGGCACGCAAGCAGCGCAAGGAAATCCTCAACGAGGCTTTCCTGCGCCAGTTGCACAGGCAGATGTTCGGCGAAACCTGGAAGTGGGCGGGTGGGTTCCGCAAATCCGACAAGAACATCGGTGTCGACTGGCTCACGATCGGCGTCGAACTCAAGAAGCTGCTGGACGACGCCCACTATCAGGTCGCGCACGCCAGCTATCCGCCTGACGAAATCGCCGTGCGCTTCCATCACCGCCTGGTCGCCATGCATCCCTTTCCCAACGGAAACGGACGCCATGCCCGACTGATGGCCGATCTGCTTGCCGAACGGCTGGGCCAGCCCCGCTTTACGTGGGGCTGCCGCAGCCTGATCGATGCCAGTGAAACCCGGCAAGGCTACATCGCCGCCCTGCAAGCCGCCGATGCACGTGACATCGCGCCCTTGCTCGCCTTCGCACGAAGCTAAGCACACCATGAAACAAGCGCTCTCCCGCGAACGCCGCAAGATTCCGGAAGCACCGATTGAAATCGTGAGTGGCGCAGATAGCAGTCATCAGAATTCGGAAATCCGGCATCGCGATTGAAATTCTTGGGCACGGAATGGGCGCGGAATTTTTCGGTGTCGCTCGTGTGACCCCTGCCCCTCGTAACCAACTCCAATGATTTTCGAATGCGGATTGACTCCTGGCCCTTTATGACAAATAGGCAGACCAGAAAGGCAAACAAACCAGGGAATGGAATAATGCTTTATAAAACAGGCATTGGCGCGCTCGGCGGGGATCGAACCCACAACCCCTGGCTTCGGAGGCCAGTACTCTATCCATTGAGCTACGAGCGCGCGAGGGGGCGAAGCATAGCGCGTTCGGCGGGTGGCGTCCAATGCGGGGCGGGTGAATCCGCTATAATCGCGCCCTCTGTTCGACTATCCCGGGAAGACTGCTCATGGTCCATTTGAATATCCGAACACTCGCCGCGGCGGGTGCGCTGGTTCTCTCCGTTTCCGTGTTCGCCATGGGCGGCCGTCCCAAGGGTGACGACGAAAGTGCCAACAAGCGTATCGCTCCCGTGGCCCGCGTCGAACTCGCCGCCGCCGCCCCCGCTGCGGCCGGCGGTCGCAGCGGCGAGCAGCTCTACAAGGTCATCTGTGGCGCCTGCCACGACGCCGGCGTGGCGAACGCTCCCAAACTGGGCGACAAGGCGGCCTGGGCGCCGCGCATCGCACTCGGCCTCGACGGCCTGATGAAGTCGGCGACCGCCGGCAAGAACGCCATGCCGCCCAAGGGTGGTTCGGACGCCAACGAAGTCGAACTGGCGCGCGCCATTGTCTATATCACCAACAAGTCGGGCGGCAACCTCAAGGAACCAGCCGCCAAGTAAGCACGCAGCTAATCGAGTAGGGGACGGGATTGCTCCCGTCGCCCTCTCACACCACCGGACGTGCG
>CAZYTN010000369.1:0-2470 GCA_964650115.1 uncultured Sulfuritalea sp. | reverse complement strand
GCCGTATTCACGATGTTGCCGCCGTTGCTGCGACTGAAGTCTTCGGTCTTGCCGACCAGTACCCATGTATCGTCGGCGATCTTGCGCGGTAAAAGCCGATAATCGAGGCTTTCGGCGGACAGATGCGGCGCATGAAGCGCGGCACCGAGCAGCAGTGCAACAAGAACGCCTCCTGCCAGATTTCTCAATGAAGCCGCGATCATTGGGCGACCTTTGCGTTGATCCGGTTGCCGTTATTGTCGCGACCCACCAGCGTCAGGCCGGCCGGTGGCGGGCCCGCAAAGTCGAACGAGAACACGGGATTCTCGGAAACCGGCTCGAAGGTATCCAGGGCCATCCATTCCTTCCCCGAAGCATCCTGCAGGGAAAGGCGTTCGAGGTAAAAGGCGGGAATGCCCGGCGCCAGGCCCGTGTCCATCGGATGCATGATGCTCAGCTTGACCCGGCTTTGGGTTTCACCCTGCCAGACACGGGACTGCACCTGCCCCAGGGTCTCGGTCCAGTTGCCGGCGCTGCGCCCGACGCTCGGCGCTGTGCAGCCACCGCCGCTGGCATCGATCCAGATTCCGCCGACATGCCAGACACCATCGGCCGTCTGCGCCATGGCGCGCACCGGACTGCCCTGCTGCAGCTTCATGCGGAAATGCAGGGACGGCAAGGCCCCTTTCGAGGAAAACTCCAGAACCTTCACGATCGGGTTGAGGTCGGCGATCACCAGGACGCGACGCACCTCGGACAGGCCGGTTATCCTGATCCCGACCGGGACATTCATCGAATCTTCCGCGACCTTGGGACCGCTGACGACGACCCGCGGATCGAAAACCGCCTTCGCCGTGCCCAGGTAGCGGTCCTTGATATCCGTCCATTGCGGCGACCGCAGGGGATCGTCGCCGATCGCCGCCAGCACCCGCATGGATAAAGTCAGGCAACAGACCAGAAACGCAACACGCCGGCACAGCCGATGCATGCTTTACTCCCTATGACAACTGGGACATCCCCGGCTCATTTTGCCCGAAATTTTTCAACGGAAGGCGTAGCTGGCCGAAATGCCCGCAAACCAGTTGCGTTCCGCACCCGGTTCAAATGCGGCGCCGGTGGTGCCTTGAGCGGCGTTCACCCGAACCGAACTGACATAGGTCTTGTCGGCGAGGTTCTCGACGCGCAGGAATTCGCGGAATTGCCATCCGGAGAATTTCTGTACAAACCCGGCGCGCAAATTAAGCAAAGTGTAGCCGTCGGCTTTCTGCGCATTGCTGTCGTTAGTGTAGGTGTCGCTGAGATGGATCCCTTCAAGGGCGGTGGAGAAGCCGGAAGCCGGATGAGCCCATGAAATCTCCGCGTACGCAGTGGAACGATAGGTGCCTGGAATCGTGTTGCCGGAATTGATCGGGGTGACTCCCGTGACGAAGTTGTCCTTGAACTCGGCGTTCATCCAGCTGAACGCGCCGTACACATTGAAATTGTAGGGCAGCGCGCTGTCGATCGACAGTTCCGCCCCGGTACGCTGCGTCTTGCCGACGTTCTGGAAGGAGGCTGTCGCGCCATTGCCGAGATTCGTGGCGATCTCGTCGTCGGTATCGATGCGGTAAAGCGCCAGATTTGCGCGGGTGTTGTCCATGATCAGCGCCTTGGCGCCGATCTCGTAGTTTTTGCTCTTGCTCGGCGACAATCCCAAGTTGGGGCCAAGGCCACCGTTAGTGATGGGGTTACCGATATAGGTGATTTCGATGAAGGTCGGCGTCTCGAAACCGCGGCCGTAGTTCGCGTAGAGGTTGACCGCTGGCGTGAGACGATAGGTAACGCCGAGCACCGGTGAGGTATTCGAATAGTCGATATTGCCACTGCCGTCGGCAGGCACGAGAATTCTGTCCTTGATGTCGAATTCCACGCGCGTGTGCCGCAGACCGGCGATCAGCAGCCACTTGTCGCCGGGCTCATAAGACGCTTGCACGAACTGGTCGAAATTGTGCACCTTCTGCAGTTCGTTGCGCGTTGGATTTCCCACTTGCACGCCGCCCGCCGCATTGAACTGCTTCCGCACGTCTTCCATCCGGTCGTAGTTCATGCCAGCCACCAGGCTGAACGGCCGTCCAGCCAGGGCTGACCTGTGCGTCCATTTCAGCTCGGTACCGGAGAACTCGCGATCGATGGCGGCAACGCGCCCCGTAGCGCCGAGCGTCTGAAACTGCTTGTTGTCGCGAGTGCCGGAATAGCCCATCAAGGTCATGCTATTTTCGAGAGAAAATGCGTGCTCCAACACCAAGCCAGCCTGGTCGTGCTTGCGGATAACACGGGTGTTTCTGGCAACGGCGTTGGTGCCAGCTTGGCGGGGGTCCTGGTCATATTGCGTTTGGGTCAAACCAAGTGGATCCTGGGCATCCTGATCCAGTGATGTTCCGACCAGGGTCAATTTCGTCGCATCGCTGAAGGCGTAGCGCAGCTTGGCGTGGAAAGTCTCACGTGAGGAACG
>CAZYTN010000368.1:0-2494 GCA_964650115.1 uncultured Sulfuritalea sp. | reverse complement strand
TGCTCGTGGTCGATGGCGAACTCTACGGTTTCAACAGCATGCGCACCGGCAACAATTCGCCGGATTCCGCCACCAACGCGCTGCAAGGCGTGATGGACAAGTGCGGCATGAAGCTCGAGGACATCCACTATGTGGTCGGCACCGGCTACGGCCGCGTCAATGTACCGTTTGCGCACAAGGCGATCACCGAGATCGCCTGCCATGCCCGCGGCGCCAATTACATGGGCGGCAACGGCGTGCGCACCATCCTCGACATGGGCGGCCAGGACTGCAAGGCCATCCACTGCGACGAAAAGGGCAAGGTCACCAACTTCCTGATGAACGACAAGTGCGCCGCCGGCACCGGTCGCGGCATGGAAGTGATTTCCGACTTGATGCAGATCCCGATCGCCGAACTCGGTCCGCGTTCCTTCGACGTCGATGTCGAGCCGTCAGCGGTTTCGTCGGTGTGCGTGGTGTTCGCCAAGTCCGAGGCGCTGGGCCTGCTCAAGGCCGGCTACACCAAGAACAAGGTGATCGCGGCGTATTGCCAGGCCATGGCCGAGCGCGTCGTCAGCTTGCTGGAGCGGATCGGCGTCGAGGAAGGCTTCTTCATCACCGGCGGCATCGCCAAGAACCCGGGCGTCGTCAAGCGCATCGAAAAGATCCTCGGCATCAAGGCCATGGAGACCAAGGTCGACAGCCAGATCGCCGGTGCCTTGGGTGCGGCGCTGTTCGGCTACACATTGATGTCAAAAAAGGCCGCAGCCGCCTGATACCCTCTCGCGGTGGACTGACAGAAGGAGGAGCACATGATCGCCAACTACGGTTACAAGGACGGTTCGGGTGAGTATTACATCAGCATCGACACCGACAAGTGCATCGGCTGCGCTGCAGAGCGTGCCTGCCTGACGGCGTGTCCGAAGGCGATGTTCGAAATCATCACCGACGATTACGACGACGAAGTGGCCTGGATCAAGAAGCCCAACTGCCGCACCCTGTCGTATGACTGCGCCGACTGCAAGCCGTCCGGCGGTTACACCAGCCTGCCCTGCATCGCCGCCTGCACGCCGGGCGCGATCAGGCACTCGTGGTAAGCGGAGTGATTACTATGGCAGCGACACGGCGCGTTATCCCGATCGCCCAGGCCAAGGCGCTCAGCCCCGAGGATGCCCTGCTCAAGGAGGGCTGGGTGCGCCAGACCACCATCGGCGAGCCGCGCCTGACCGAGATCGTCAACAACTACAAGGCAATGGGCTTCGAAGTCCATGTCGAGGAGTTCAAGACCGAGGGTGAGAGTGGCTGCACCACCTGCTTCGATGCGGGTCAGGGAATGGGTTTCAGTTATGGCACGGTCTTTGTCCGCAAACGTGGCGAGGCAGCCGCAGAAGACGAACTGTTCTAACGCTTATTGCACCGAGTGCCACCCGTTGAAGATGAAACGCGCGAAAAGCAAATTAGTCGCCCGCCCCCCTTCCCCCCTCGCGGGGGGTTACCAATCGGCGCGCTGCGCGCGTAAGTCACATGGTGCTCCGAACGAGCTAATCCAAGTTAAACAAGGAGGAATGAAATGGCTGATCAGAAAAGAGTAATGCGCGTGTTGCGCCAGGGGGACCTCGACGCCATCGTCGCCATCGATGCATTCGCTTCGAAGGAACCGCGCCGCGAATACTACGAACGCAAGATTGCCGGCATCCTGAACAGGAACGCCAACATCAATACCTCGATCGTCTGCGAAGTGGACGGCAAGGTCGTCGGCTTCGTCATGGGCTACGTGTTCTTTGGCGAATTCGGCATCAGCGATGCGACTTCGACCATCGATACGCTGGGCGTGCATCCCGACTTCCGCAAGCACGGTGTCGCTGCCGAAATGCTCGACCAGTTCATGATGAACATGAAGGCCGCCGGGGTGAAGAAGGTCTATACGCTGGTGAATTGGGATGATTTCGCCCTCGAAAAATTCTTCTCGGCGAACAAGTTCGTGCCGTCGAAGCGGATCAACCTCGAGTGCGTGCTTCCCTGAGAGGCCGGCAGCAGGCCGACGGGTCATGTGGATCGACACCCATTGTCATACGAAGTACTCGTACGACAACTGGCTCGAACCGCTTGACCTGATCCGGCGCGCCAAGGCTCTCGGCCTGGATGGTGTCTGCATCACCGAACACTATTCCTACGAGGCGTCGGAACCGGTGGAGCGCATCGGCCGCGACGAGGGATTCCTGATCCTGCGCGGGGTCGAGATTGCGACGGACAAGGGGCATCTGCTGGCCTACGGGATGGAGGATGACGGATGGAACATCTGGGGGCGCGACAGCTATCTGCCGCTGGAGGAAGTGATAGCACGCATCAATGAACTCGGCGGCATCTGTGCGCCGGCGCATCCGTTTCGCAACGTGGGACTGGCGAGCCTGATGGAAGGCTTGCTGGAGTTGCGGAACATCGCCGCCGTGGAATCGCACAACGGGGTCAATGCGGAAAGCGACAACGATCTGGCAATCCGGGCCTCGACGCATCT
>CAZYTN010000367.1:0-2501 GCA_964650115.1 uncultured Sulfuritalea sp. | reverse complement strand
CCGTACTCGAATTCGAGGCGGTGGGCGACCACGTCGAACTGCAGGGTGCCGACCGCGCCGAGGATCAGGTCGTTGCTGTGGATGGGCTTGAAGAGCTGCGTCGCGCCTTCCTCGGCGAGCTGCTGCAGGCCTTTCTGCAGCTGCTTCATCTTCAGCGGATTCCTGATCTGGGCGCGGCGGAAGTGCTCCGGCGCGAAGCAGGGGATGCCGGTGAATTTCAGGTCCTCGCCTTCGCTGAAGGCATCGCCCAGCAGCACGGTGCCGTGGTTGGGAATGCCGAGGATGTCGCCGGGCCAGGCTTCGTCGGTAGTGTTGCGGTCCTGCGCCATGAAGGTGATGGCGTTGTTCACCGCCAGGGTCTTGCCGGTCGAACGCTGCCTGAGCTTGATGCCACGCTCGAACTTGCCCGAGCAGACACGGACGAAGGCGATGCGGTCGCGGTGCTTCGGGTCCATGTTGGCCTGGATCTTGAACACGAAGCCGGTAAACTTCGGCTCGCCTGGCTGCACGCTGCGGGTCTCGGTGGCGCGCGGCTGCGGCGGCGGCGACAGGTCGACCACCGCGTCGAGCAGGGACTGCACGCCGAAGTTGTTGATCGCCGAGCCGAAGAATACCGGCGTCTGCTTGCCGGCGAGGTAGGCTGCCCGGTCGAAGGTATGCGAGGCGCCGCGCACCAGTTCGACTTCCATGCGCAGTTCCTCGGCCTGGTCGGGGATCAGTTCGTCGAGGCGCGGGTTGTGCAGGCCCTTGATGACTTCGGCCGTGCCTTTCTCCGCCTGCGGATCGAAGAAGCTGATGCTGTCGTCGTAGAGGTGGTACACGCCGCGAAAGCGCTTGCCCATGCTGATCGGCCAGGTCATCGGCGCGCACTGGATTTCCAGCACGGATTCGATCTCGTCGAGCAGTTCGATCGGCGGCCGGCCCTCGCGGTCGAGCTTGTTGATGAAGGTGAGTATCGGCGTGTCGCGCAGGCGGCAGACGTTCAAGAGCTTGATGGTCTGGGCTTCGACGCCGTTGACCGAGTCGATCACCATGACGGCCGAATCGACCGCGGTCAGCGTGCGGTAGGTGTCCTCGGAAAAATCCTCGTGGCCCGGCGTGTCGAGCAGATTGACCATGCACTCGCGATAGGGAAACTGCATCACCGAACTGGTGACCGAGATGCCGCGCTGCTTTTCCAGTTCCATCCAGTCCGAGGTGGCGTGGCGGCTGGCCTTGCGCGCGCGCACCTCGCCGGCGACCTGGATGGCGCCGCCGAACCAGAGCAGCTTTTCGGTCAGCGTGGTCTTGCCGGCATCCGGGTGGGAGATGATGGCGAAGGTGCGGCGGCGGGCGGTTTCGAGGTCGAGCTGGGACACGGCGGCAGGGATATTGTTGCGAAGGGCCGCGATTATACGGTGCCGGGCAGGAAGTCGGCGCTGGCGATACGGCGATTCGAGCTGTCTTTGGGCTCAGAGCTTGTGAAGAAATCGTAGCGAGCGGGCCGCAGCGGGGTGCGGCCGGAGCGCAGCTACCGGAACATATGTTGTTATATGTGAGGGCGAGGCGGGGTTTCGCAAAGCATGCTTTGCGCCGCCGCAGCCGGCCCGGTGTGCAAACCGGGCCGTGGAAGAGCACCGCCCAAGCTCCGATCCGGCACGCGCAGTAGATTTATTCATAAGCTCTCAGGCAGGTTCGAGGTGCTCCAGCATGAGCTGCACCGTCTGCGTCCCGTTCCACTCGTTGATATCGACGCGGAAGGCGGCGCGGATGCGATCAGGCGCTGATCCGGCGGACCCGTCGGCAAAATTGAACTGGATGGCGTCGAAGCGCTGCACGCCCTTTTGCAGCTTGAGCTTGAGATGTTTGTCTTTCAGGATGCGCTGGCTGAGGACCTCGAAGCTGTCGGCGAAGACCGGCGCGGGGAATCCCTGGCCCCAGACCTCCTGCTGCATCAGCCGTACGGCATCGAGCGAGAAGTAGCCGGATTCGAGCGGTCCGTCGGTTTCCAGCGTACGCGAGAGTTCCGCCGGAGAGAGCAGTTCGCGACAGACATTTTCGAAGGCGGCCTCGAATTCGGCGAGGCGCTCTTCCCTGAGCGTGAGGCCGGCGGCGGCGGCGTGGCCGCCGAAGCGCAGCAGCATGCCCGGATGGCGCTTGGCCACCAGATCCAGCGCGTCGCGCAGATGCAGGCCGGGAATCGAGCGGCCGGAGGCTTTCAGCTCGCCTTCATTGCCACGGGTAAAGGCGAAGGTCGGTCGATGCAGTTTTTCCTTGACGCGGCCGGCGAGGATGCCGATCACGCCCTGATGCCAGCCGGGGTCGAACAGGCTCAGGCTGGCGCGATTGCCGGGGTCGAGCGAGGCCAGCAGGAGCTCGGCATCCTCGCGCATGCCGGCTTCGATGACACGCCGTTCGCGATTGATGGCGTCCAACTGCTGGGCGATGTTCAGCGCGCGGCCGGGGTCGTCGGTGACCAGGCACTCGATGCCCAGCGACATGTCGGCCAGGCGCCCGGCCGC
>CAZYTN010000366.1:0-2511 GCA_964650115.1 uncultured Sulfuritalea sp. | reverse complement strand
TGAGTTGTGACGATACAGTCGATTGCGGTCGGCGGCGTCTGCTGGTTGCCACGGCAGCCGCAGGCGGGGTTGCCGGAGTGGCCGCGACCGTGCCATTTGTGGCCAGCATGCTGCCCTCCGAGCGGGCGAAGGCGGCCGGCGCGCCGGTGGAAGTGGATATCAGCAAGCTCGCCTCCGGTCAGATGATGACTGTGGAGTGGCGCGGCAAGCCGGTCTGGATCATCAACCGTACCAAGGAAATGCTCGACTCCATGGCCAAGATCGGCGACCAGCTGGCCGATCCAAATTCCGAAAAGAACATGCAGCCGGAGTACGCCAAGAACGCGACGCGCTCGATCAAGCCCGAAATTCTGGTGGCGGTCGGCATCTGCACCCACCTTGGCTGTTCGCCGACCGAAAAGTTCAAAACGGGTGCCGAATCGGGCATCGATCCGAACTGGCCGGGCGGCTTCATTTGTCCCTGCCACGGTTCCACCTTCGATCTCGCCGGCCGCGTCTACAAGAGCAAGCCGGCGCCGGATAACCTCGAAATCCCACCGCACATGTACCTTGGCGACGCCAAGCTCGTGATTGGCGAAGACAAGAAGGCCTGACGCGATGAGCAAAGTAAACGCCATGTTGCAGGGCACGCTGAACTGGGTCGATGAGCGCTTTCCGCTCACGTCGAACTGGAAGGCCCACCTTTCCGAGTACTACGCGCCGAAGAACTTCAACTTCTGGTACTTCTTCGGTTCCCTGGCGATGCTGGTGCTGGTGATCCAGATCGTCACCGGCATCTTCCTCACGATGCACTTCAAGCCTGACGCTGCGCTCAACGCGTCCGGCGTGCCGATCGCATTTGCCAGCGTCGAATACATCATGCGCGATGTACCCTGGGGCTGGCTGATCCGCTACCTGCACTCGACCGGCGCCTCGGCTTTTTTCCTCGTCGTGTATCTGCACATGTTCCGCGGCCTGCTCTACGGTTCCTACCGCAAGCCGCGCGAACTGATCTGGCTGTTCGGCATCGGCATCTTCCTCTGCCTGATGGGCGAGGCCTTCTTCGGTTACCTCCTGCCCTGGGGACAGATGTCCTTCTGGGGCGCGCAGGTCATTGTCAATCTGTTCTCCGCGATTCCGCTGATCGGTAACGATCTTTCGATCTGGCTGCGCGGCGACTACGTGGTCGGCGACGCAACGCTGAACCGCTTCTTCGCCTTCCATGTCATCGCCATGCCGCTGGTGCTGCTGGGCCTGGTGGGGGCGCACATCATCGCCCTGCACGAAGTCGGCTCGAACAACCCGGACGGCATCGAGATCAAGAAGAAGAAGGATGCCAATGGAATTCCTCTGGACGGCATTCCCTTCCATCCCTACTATTCGGTGAAGGACATCGTCGGTGTCGTGGTCTTCCTCTTCGTATTCTCGATCGTGGTCTTCTTCATGCCCGAGGGTGGCGGCTACTTCCTTGAGTACAACAACTTCTTTCCGGCCGACCCGCTGGTGACGCCGCCGCACATCGCGCCGGTCTGGTACTTCACTCCCTACTACTCGCTGCTGCGCGCGGTGACCTACCCGCTGCTCGGCATCGATGCCAAGTTCTGGGGCGTGGTGGCGATGGGTGCCGGCACCTTGATCTTCGCTTTCCTGCCCTGGCTGGACCGCAGCCCGGTGAAGTCGATCCGTTATCGCGGCCCGATCACCAAGTGGCTGCTGGCGATCTGGGTCGTCGGCTTCTTCATTCTCGGCTTCCTCGGCACCAAGGATCCCGCCTACAAATTCTTCGGCTTCATTCCCGGCGCGCCGATCGCACAACTGCTCAGTGTGTACTACTTCCTGTTTTTCCTGACGATGCCGATCTGGTCTTCCCTGGATCGCTGCAAGCCGGAGCCGGATCGGGTGACAATGAAATGAAGAAATTCCTTACCGCAATCCTGTTTGCGCCCTTGCTGGCGTTTGCCGCCGGTGCCACGCTGCATCTCGACAGTGCCCCGGACAAGGCCACCGACATGGCCGCCCTGCAGAACGGCGCCAAGATATTCATCAATTACTGTCTGAACTGCCATTCCGCGTCCTACATGCGCTACAACCGGCTTGCGGACATCGGTCTCAGCGATGGTCAGATCAAGGACAACCTGCTGTTTACCGCCGACAAGGTGGGTGAGCCGATGAAAATCGCCATGCAGCGTGCCGAGGCCAAGGCCTGGTTCGGCGCTGCGCCGCCGGATCTGAGCGTGATCGCACGGGCGCGCGCGTCCGAGCATGGCAGCGGCGCCGACTGGCTGTACACCTATCTGCGTACCTTCTATCGCGACGACAATCGCCCGACCGGCTGGAACAACGTCGTGTTCGAAAACGTCGGCATGCCGCACATACTCTGGGAACTGCAGGGCGAGCAGGTCATGGGCGCCGACCACAAGCTGAAGCTGGCCAAGCCGGGCAAGATGAAGCCGCAGGAATTCGATGCGGCGGTCGGTGATCTGGTGGCCTACATCAAGTACATGGGCGAGCCGGTGGCCGAGTTCCGCAAGA
>CAZYTN010000365.1:0-2511 GCA_964650115.1 uncultured Sulfuritalea sp. | reverse complement strand
GTCGCGATATTCAAGCGGCCGATTGTGAGGATTTGTGACGAGGCTCAGAACCAGCCTTCCACCTTGGCTCGCGTCGGCACGCCGCCGGCGTGGACCACCTTGCCGTCGATCACCACGCCAGGCGTGCTCATCACGCCATGGATCATGATCTGTTGCAGGTCTTCGACTTTTTCCAGCTGGACCGCCACGCCCCTGGCGCGTGCGACTTGGTCGATCAGCTTCAGCGTGTTCTGGCAGTTGGCACAGCCAGTGCCAAGGACTTTGATGTTCTTCATTCGGGTCTCCGAAATTTCAGCAGCAGAAAGTGTCCATAGCGGTCCCGGTTGCAAAAGTCGGCGCTGGCGACACGGCGCAGGCCTTACAGAACAGCGTTGAAAACATAGCCGACGATCAGGATGCCGAGCGCGACGACGCCGGTGAAGGTGGCGATCAGCGGCAGCTTGAGCACCTTGCGCAGGATGATCATTTCCGGCAGCGACAGGGCGATCACGCTCATCATGAAGGCGAGCACGGTGCCCAGCGCGGCACCCTTGCCGATCAGCGCCTCGACGATCGGCAGGATGCCCGCGGCATTGGTGTACATCGGCACGCCGAGCAGCACGGCCGCCGGCAGCGACCACCAGGGCGCATCCTTGCCCATGATCGAGGCCATGAAATCCTGCGGCACATAACCGTGGATGACGGCGCCGACGCCGATGCCGGCGAGGATCCAGGGCCAGACCTTGCCGACGATATCCCTGACATGAATGATGCCGGCGTCGATGCGCGCGGCCCAGTGAATTTCTTCGCCGGCGTAGTCGGCCGGCTGGCTGGCCTGCATGGCGCGCACCCAGTCTTCGAGGTGGGGCTCCATGCCGAGCCTGCCGATCACCAGCCCGGCCACGATCGCCACCGCAAGGCCCAGCGCCAGATAGAGCCCGGCGACCTTCCAGCCGAACAGGCCGAACAGCAGCGCCAGCGCCACTTCATTGACCATCGGCGCCGAAATCAGGAAGGAAAACGTGACGCCCAGCGGCACGCCTGCCGAAAGAAAGCCGATGAACAGCGGTACCGCGGAGCAGGAACAGAACGGCGTGATGACGCCGAGACTCGCCGCCATCACGTTGCCGACGCCCAAACGCTTGCCGGAAAGCAGGGCCCGCGTGCGTTCCGGCGAGACGAAGGTATGCACCACGCCCATCAGGAAGACGATGCCGGTGAGCAGCAGCAAGACCTTGGGCGTGTCGTAGAAAAAGAAATGCACGGCTTCGCCCGGATGCGTCTGCCGGCTCAGACCCAGCAACGCAATTGCGGCGTCGGCAAAAGGCATCAGGCTGGCGTAGGCCGCGATCCACGTAACGAAGCCGAAGCCCAGCCAGCCCCAGGGCGGACGGCGCGGACTGTGGCCGGATTCAGTCAAAGCAGTCATGGCGTCTCTTTGCCCTGATTCAGGCCGCGCAACGCTCGGGGCGTCCGCTCATGGCCTGCAGCCGTTTGAGATCCGCCTTGAATTCGGCTACCGCCCCCTGCGCCAGGGTATTCAGCAAGCCAGCCGCCCATGTCGGCAATGAAGGGGACAGGCGGTAGAACATCCACGTCCCTTCGCGGCGCGGGACCACTACGCCGGCATCCTTCAGCACGCACAGATGGCGCGAGATCTTGGGCTGGATGTCATCCAGCGCAGCCGTGAGTTCGCATACGCACAACTCGCCCTGATCCACCAGCAGGGCAAGAATGCGGCGGCGCGTGGCGTCGGCGACGGCATCGAACATGAGTTGAGTATCCATGTGTAACAATATACGCTATCGCATATATATGCGCCAGAGAATACCCTGGGACACCGCGTGCAGTGCCGGATTGACCTACAGACGCTAATGCCCGCCCAGTACCGCGACCGCGACGGTGAGCACGCCAAGCAGCAGATTCGTCAGTACCAGCTGGCGTATCGTGTTCATCGCGGCCCCGGCCTGCGGCCAATCGCTTGCAGCCACGGCAGCGACCATGGGGCGGTGGAAGCGGAACACGATCAGCGCCAGGATCGCGGTCATGGCGGCCGCAATGCCAGCCATTGCCAGCCAGCTTGCCGGAATCACCGCGCCGGCCTGCGCAAAACGGATGATGCCGCTGCCCCACAGCAGCACCAGCGCCCAGCCGACGACCACGAAGAAGCGTCCGAGGATGGCGGCCAGCAGCGGCAGGCGCTGCGGTGGCGACAAATGTGCGGCGGCCACGGGGCGCAGGCAGACGTGAGCGAAGAACATGCCGCCGATCCAGACGATCACAGCCAGGAGATGGAGCAGAACCAAAACGCGATTCATTCGGGATTCTCCGGTAGCAAGCGGCTCTGCGCCGGTCGCAGGGCAGGAAGTTCGCGCAGCATGCGGGCGCAAGGCCCGCAAGCCACGAGGATGATCGCCAGTGTATTAGTGGCCGGCCATCTGGCGCAACCCGCGTTGCAAAGGCAGAATTGCCTCCTCGACAAGACTACTATCCAGCATGGTCAATCGCCGACAATTCCTGCGCGGTAATTTC
>CAZYTN010000364.1:0-2518 GCA_964650115.1 uncultured Sulfuritalea sp. | reverse complement strand
CGCCGCCGGAAGATATTCGCAACCGTGCCGTGCCGCTGTGGGTGGACCTCGACTCCGAACGTCCGCCCAGCCATGCGCCGCGGCCGGGCGGCAACGGTCGCTGGCTGGAAACCACCGAGCTCAGGAAGAGCCTGCTGGCGCGCATCGCCTTGCTCGAGCAGGGCCGCGCCCCGGCCGAGCTTCAACTCGGCGACGACGTCACCCAGCCGGCGGCCGGCCAGTTGCTGCAACGGGTGCTGCAACGCTGGTGCGCGGGCGGCGCGCCGCGACGCGAAGCGCGGCAGGCGGCAAGCGGCGCCTGCCGCCTGGTGGCCGGCTTCGAGGCGACGCACTTCCACCTGAGCGGCGGCCAGGCATTCCGCGCTCCCTCCCGCGACGATGCCACGCTGCGCCGCGAACGGGACGAGTTCGAGACCTTTGGCGAGCGCCGCCACAGCATGGGAACCGCGGCAAAACCGGACGATACGCATGTCGAAAACTGGCAGGTCATGGATGACTGGCGCTTGCTGAACGAGTCGGCCGACGGACTTTGCATCGCCAGACCGCTGCGTGAGGGTGTGCGTGTCGGCGCCGGCATGTTGATTGCCATCAAGGTGGAAGGTAGTCAGCGCTTCGCTCTGGCCAATGTGCGCTGGGCCCTGCGCGGAGCGGACGACTCGCTGCTCGCCGGCATCCAGCTGTTCCCCGGCGAGCCGCGCCCGGTAGCCATTCGCAGCGTCGACCCGGGCGAGAAACCCGGCGCCTGGCGCCAGGGCTTTCTGCTGCCGGAAATCGCCGCACCGAGCGCGCCGGCCAGCCTGGTGGTTCCGGCCGGCACATTCAGGCTCGAGCGCAGCGTCGAAATCATGGTGGACCACAATGCGCAGGTATTGAAGCTGTTCCGCATCCTCGATCGCGGCATCGAATTCGAGCGCTGCAACCTGTACACCCTCGATTGACACCGACCCGCGACATCGACAGGATCCCGCAGGCAGCAATCGGGCAGCGGCAAGGACGCCCCCCGGCTCGAAACCGTCAGGCGCGCAAAAGTTATGTCTCCGGCTGAGCCGGAGACGGTATCCCATGCGGACGGCGCCGGCGCTACGGCGATTCCAGGGCGCCCGGAACCTGCAGCCGCGATCAATGGCATGGAACACTGGCATACGACAATAAGCTGCCGCTCATTGACCTGGCTTTTCCAGTCACTTCAGCAAGGTCTCGTAGTGCGGGTCCGGCCGCACCGGTAGCGGCGGGAAGGCATGATCGACCAGGTGCGCCGTGGTTTCGGCCATGCGCCGCATGTTGCAGGAGGGGCATACCCCATGACTTTTGCATGAGTATGCGATCAGGAAATCGTGCCGGCACTCGTCGCGGCAAGCTCGGGCGAAACCGTGAGCGCGGATGCCGCACTCGAGACAGGTGTTGGCCGACATCCACTTGAAGCGGTTGTCCCGCCATGCCAGGCTCTTGATGCCCCTGGGCGCGCGCTTGACCAGCAGAGCCTGGCCGATTGACGCCTGGGTCATCGCGATCGTGGAAAACGTGGTGGCGGCGAGGCCGATGAACAGGGTACGCAGTTTCATTCTTATCTCCTCGTTGTGAACTTGTGCGCCTGCAAGCCTGCGACTCCCGGCGCATCCCCGTATCGCCGGTCCTTGCGCTATGCTTGCACCATTGGAAATCTCAATTCTCGAGGGAAGCGACATGCCGAAGCTGATTGTTAACGCGAATGGTCACGTGCTCGGGGAATTTCCGGTCAACAAGGACCGGATGGTCATTGGCAGCAAGGCGTCCAATGAGATTCCCCTCGACAATGTCAATGCCGACAACGAGCATGCGGTAATCACCCGCTGTGGCGATCTCTACGTCATCGAAGACCTTGGCAGCGCAAATGGCACCTTCGTGCACGAAAGGAAAATCACCAGGCTGCTGCTGAGCGACGAGGACCTGATTTCGGTCGGTACCTGTCAACTTCGCTTCGTCGAGCAAGATATCAAGGGCGGTGATGCCGTAGCTTCGGCGAGCAAGGTCGAGGCGCGCGAATCCGACAAAAAGGTCCCAATGCCGAAACCGCCGCGGACGACCTCGCCGGCGGCTGCCAAGGGCCCCGTGGCGCCTGGCGAATGCCCGCACTGCGGCTACCAGCGGCAGCCCAAGGATGCCAAGGTAGCGGAAGACAGGTGCCCTTCCTGCAAGATGGGCTATGCCACCACGCCGGGCGTCCTGATGAGCGCCGAGTCGAAAACCGGCGACCGCCTCGAAATCTATGACAAGGAGGTCGTGATCAAGCGCAAGATGGGCGTGAAGGTGCTGCTGCAAAGCCTCAAGGGCGACCTGCTGGAAGGCATCAAGGGCGACAAGTACGTTCCCATCGACTCGATCGCCTCGATTCAGCTCAAGCCGGCCAGCACCCTGCTGGCGGGCTATATCACCATTGTCCTGCCCGAATCGAAGGAGGGCTTCAAGCTGGCGGGCCTCGATGACTGCACCGTCGAGTTCGTCAAGCGCGAGGAACCGAAGTTTCTCGAGATCAAGGCCT
>CAZYTN010000363.1:0-2533 GCA_964650115.1 uncultured Sulfuritalea sp. | reverse complement strand
GGATCAGGTAGGGTTCCAGCACGTCCTCGATGGTGTCGCGCGCCTCGCCGATTGCGGCCGCCAGGTTGTCCACGCCGACTGGACCACCGCCGAATTTTTCCAGCATCGCGCCGAGCAGTTTGCGGTCCATGACGTCGAGGCCGAGGTGATCGACGTCGAGCATGGTCAGCGCCGCATCGGCCACCTCGCGCGTGATCTTGCCGTCGGCCTTGACCTCGGCAAAATCCCGCACGCGGCGCAGCAGGCGATTCGAGATGCGCGGTGTGCCGCGCGAGCGCTTGGCGATCTCCACCGCGCCGTCTTCGACAATGTCGCAATTCAGCAGATGCGCCGAGCGGCGCACGATGAGGCTGAGTTCTTCCGGGGTGTAGAACTCCAGCCGGGCGACGATGCCGAAGCGGTCGCGCAGCGGATTGGTCAGCATGCCGGCGCGCGTTGTGGCGCCGATCAGGGTGAAGGGCGGCAGGTCGAGCTTGACCGAGCGCGCCGAGGGGCCTTCGCCGATCATGATGTCGATCTGGAAATCCTCCAGCGCGGGGTAGAGGATCTCCTCGACCACGGGGCTCAGGCGATGGATCTCGTCGATGAACAGCACGTCGTGCGGTTCGAGGTTGGTCAGCATCGCCGCCAGATCGCCGGCGCGCTCCAGTACCGGGCCCGAGGTGTGGCGCAGATTGACGCCCATTTCGTGGGCGATGATGTGCGCCAGCGTGGTCTTGCCCAGGCCCGGCGGGCCGAACAGCAGCACGTGGTCCATCGATTCGGCGCGCCGCTTGGCCGCCTCGATGAAGATTTCGAGCTGGCTGCGGATCTTCTGCTGGCCGACGTAATCCGCCAACCGCTTGGGCCGCAGGGCGCGTTCGAGTACGTCTTCCTGCGTTGATTCCCTGCCCGCAGAAATCAGGCGCTCTGGCGTCGGCTCGGCAAACTTGTCGGTCTGGATGCTCATGCGCTGAGTTTAGCCGAGGCGCGTCAGGAGGATTTGGAAAGCAGCTTCAAGGCCGCGCGGATGCCGTCGGAAACGGAAATCTCGGCAGGCAAGCCCTTCATTGCGGTGAGCGCCTCGCGTTCGTTGTAACCGAGCGCCAGCAGGGCGTTCATGATGTCGGCGAGGGTGTCGCTCGGCGTGTCGCCAGCGCCGACTTTTGCGCCTCCAGTCGCCAGCGTCTTCGGCAGCCGGTCGCGCAGTTCGAGTAGCAGACGTTCGGCGGTTTTCTTGCCGATGCCGGGCACCTTGGTCAGGCGCCCGGTCTCCTGCAGCGTCACCGCCTGCGCCAGCTCCGTCACCGACATGCCCGAGAGCACGGCCAGCGCCGTGCGCGCGCCGATGCCGGAAATCTTCAGCAACTGGCGGAAGGCAGTGCGCTCGTCCGGCGAAGCGAAGCCGTACAGGTAGTGGCCGTCCTCGCGCACGATCAGGTGCGTATGCAGCGAGACTTTTTCGCCGGTGGCCGGCAGGTTGTAGAAGGTGCTCATCGGCACATCGACTTCGTAGCCGAGCCCATGCACATCCACGGTGATGGACGGCGGATTTTTTTCGATGAGCGTTCCCGTGATGCGGCCGATCATGACGTTCCTTTGCTTGCAGTAGGTTGGTCCAGCATCTCGCTGATGCGGCGCACCAGATTGCCGATGACCGCCTGCTGGTCGAAGGCAGCGTATTTTGCGGCAAAGGCCGCGGCGTTGTTGCGCCACGATGGATTGTCTATCAGATCGGCAAGCACGCCGCGCAAGTCGCCGGGCGGCTGCTCCGGATTGACCAGCCGTCCCGCGCCCATTTCCTCGACACGGCGCGCCACCATGAACTGTTCGAGATGTCCCGGCAGCATCAGCAAGGGTTTGCCGGCCAGCAGAAAGGCGGTAGTGGTCGCCAGGCTGGCGTAGGTGATCGCGAGATCCGCTTCGCGCGTCATTTGCTCGATATCGGCCGGCTGATCGAGAAAGTTTAAGTGCGGCGCGGAATACCGTGCCGCCAGCGCCGGCGGCATGTTCGGGAAGTAAATCGCGGCAGCCTGGCCCAGGGCATGCAGGGCGGCCAGCACCGCCTCGTGGTGCGGGCTCTCCGCACGCAGGTAGGCGAAGATGCGCCGGCCAGCCGCCGCCGGCCACGCCACCGGCTGCCCGGTACCGGCACTGGGCAGGCTGCCCCAGTAACGCGCCGGGCCGCGGTCGGGGTAGTGATCGAGTTCGGGGAAGGTCACCAGCGCTTCCTCGGCGACATCGAACAACTCTGCCAGATGCTGCATTTGCGCGCAGCCGTGCCGGGCCAGCACCGCATTGATCGACGACAGCGCCGCGCGATCGAGCTGGGCGAGGGTTTGTTCGGGCATCGGCGTCCACGGGCGCATGTTCGGCAAGGGGCTGCGTCGCGGCGGGGCGGTGAAGCCGTTGGAGAACAGCATGACTGGCGTACCCAGGGTTCGCGCCGCGAGCAGCGCCGTCGGCGCGTGGTCGGCGAGTACCAGCTGCGCTCCCGTAAGGTGCATGGCTTCGCGCCAGCCGCCGACCAGGCCGAACAGGGCGCGCGGCTCGG
>CAZYTN010000362.1:0-2536 GCA_964650115.1 uncultured Sulfuritalea sp. | reverse complement strand
CAACCACCCAAGGAGAAACACCATGAACGCCAGCCTGATCAACACCGAAATCCTTCCCTTCAAGGCCACCGCCTTCCACAACGGCAAGTTCGTCCCCGTCACCCAGGACGACCTCAAGGGCAAGTGGTCCGTCGTGTTCTTCTACCCCGCCGACTTCACCTTCGTCTGTCCGACCGAGCTGGGCGACCTGGCCGACCACTACGCCACCTTCAAGGCCCTCGGCGTCGAGATCTACGCCGTATCGACCGACACCCATTTCACGCACAAGGCCTGGCACGACGCGTCGGAAACCATAGCCAAGATCAAGTACCCGATGATCGGCGATCCGACCGGCACCATCACCCGCAACTTCGGCGTGATGATCGAGGAAGCCGGCCTGGCCGAGCGCGGCACCTTCGTCATGGACCCGCAGGGCAAGATCCAGATCATCGAGATCAATGCCGGCGGCATTGGCCGCGACGCGACCGAACTGCTGCGCAAGGTGCAGGCCGCCCAGTACGTCGCCAGCCACCCGGGCGAAGTCTGCCCGGCCAAGTGGAAGGAAGGCGAGGCCACCCTGGCGCCCTCGCTGGATCTGGTCGGAAAAATCTAAACGGCCTTCAACCCGCCCCGCATTGCAAATGCGCGGGGCGGGATTGCAGCGTAAAGGCCGCCGCACGACGGCCGCCTTTGCCGTGCAATCCATCAAAGGAGAACAACATGCTCGACACCGCCATCAAGACCCAGCTTTCCGCCTACCTCGAAAAGCTCCAGGCCCCGATCGAACTCGTCGCCTCGCTCGACGCCAGCGACGCCGCGCGCCAGATGCGCGAACTGCTGGCCGACATCGCCGCGCTCTCGCCCAAGGTCGGCATTCGCGAGGATGGCAACGACGCGCGCAAGCCCTCCTTCAGCGTCGGCCGTCCGAATGAGGCCGCGCGCATCCGTTTCGCCGGCATTCCGATGGGCCACGAATTCACCTCGCTGGTGCTGGCGCTGTTGCAGACCGGCGGCCACCCGCCCAAGGTCGACGCCGCGGTGATCGAGCAGATTCGGGCGCTCAAAGGCAGCTTTCGCTTCGAAACCTACATTTCGCTGTCCTGCCACAACTGCCCGGACGTGGTGCAGGCGCTCAACCTGATGGCCGTGCTGAACGCCGGCGTCGAGAGCGTGATGATCGACGGCGCGCTGTACCAGGACGAAGTGAGTGCACGCCAGATCATGGCCGTGCCGACCGTGATGCTGAACGGCGAAGCCTTCGGCCAGGGCCGCATGACGATCGAGGAGATACTCGCCAAAGTCGACACCGGCGCTGGCGCACGCGATGCCGAAAAGCTCGACGCGAAAGATGCCTACGACGTGCTCGTCGTCGGCGGCGGCCCGGCCGGCTCGGCGGCGGCGATCTACGCCGCGCGCAAGGGCATCCGCACCGGCGTCGTCGCCGAGCGCTTCGGCGGCCAGGTGCTCGACACGCTCGGGATAGAGAACTTCATTTCCGTACAGCGCACCGAAGGCCCCAAGCTCGCCATGGCGCTGGAACAGCACGTCAAGGAGTACGAAGTCGACATCATGAATCTGCAACGCGCCGAAGCCCTGATAGCGGCCGGCGACGACGGCCTGGCCCAGGTCAGGCTCGCCAACGGCGCCACGCTCAGGGCGAAGAGCGTGATCCTCGCCACCGGCGCCCGCTGGCGCGAAATGAACGTGCCCGGCGAAAAGGAATACAAGGCCAAGGGCGTCTGCTTCTGCCCGCACTGCGACGGCCCCCTGTTCAAAGGCAAGCGCGTCGCCGTGATCGGCGGCGGCAACTCCGGCGTCGAGGCGGCGATCGACCTCGCCGGCATCGTCAGCCATGTCACGCTGCTCGAATTCGACAGCAAGCTCAGGGCCGACGCCGTATTGCAGGCCAAACTCGGCAGCCTGCCCAACGTCAGCGTCATCACCAGCGCCCAGACCACGGAGGTCACCGGCGACGGCGAGAAGGTCAACGGCATCGCCTACCAGGACCGCAACAGCGGCCAGATCAGGCGTGTCGAACTCGAAGGCATCTTCGTCCAGATCGGCCTCCTGCCCAACACCGACTGGCTGAAGGGCACGCTGGCGCTCTCGCCGCGCGGCGAAATCGAAGTCGATGCGCGCGGCCAGACCTCGCTGCCGGGAGTGTTCGCCGCCGGCGACGCCACGACCACGCCCTTCAAGCAGATCATCATCGCCATGGGCGAGGGAGCGAAGGCCAGCCTGTCCGCCTTCGATCACCTGATCCGCAGCCCGGCGCCGGCAGCGCAGGTTGCGGCGCCATCTGTTGATCTGTATCAGCCCGCCTGACCGGCGGCGGAGTATTCTTTTTGCATCATCGACCCACCTCAATCGACGAAGGAGGAAACATCATGAAAGCGAACAAACCCACCAAGGCCACCAAAGCCACCAAGGTCGCCAAGCTCGACATCGGCATTTCCGACAAGGACCGCGCCGCCATCGCGCAGGGCCTTTCCGGCCTGCTCGCCGACAGCTACACGCTCTACCTGATGACGCACAACTTCCACTGGAACGTCACCGG
>CAZYTN010000361.1:0-2556 GCA_964650115.1 uncultured Sulfuritalea sp. | reverse complement strand
GAGACAGTGACCTGGTCGCCGACGGCGGCCGTCTGCTTGCTGGTGACGATCAGGTTGTTGGTGCCCTTGGCGGCATCGCCCGTGCCGTCCTGCACGTGCACGAAGTTGCGGCCCATGATGCCGTTATTGACCTTGACCACCTTGCCCTGGGCGCTGATGGTCTTGCCGGCGAGTCCGGCCTTCTCCTGGTTGAGGGCGGCGACGGTCTGCACTTTCGCATCCGCGGCGGTGGCAGTGAAAGACGCCAGGCCCAGCGTGGCGAGCATGGCGGCAAAAACGAAGGAATGAATCCTCATCAAAAACTCCTGGATAGGGTTGGCGGTGACCAGGCATTGCCGCCTGGACGGACACCAGTATAACCGGCCGGAGCCAGTCACCCAGGCACAAGGTCCTGCAAATCAGCGTTCGTCGAAGGACAGCACCACGCGCTCGGTCAGCGGATGCGCCTGGCAGGCGAGGACGAAACCATTGGCAACCTCGGCCTTGTCCAGCGCGAAGTTGCGCTCCATGCGCACCTGGCCCTCGACCAGCTTGCAGCGGCAGGTGCCGCAGACGCCCGAAGTGCAGGAGAAAGGCACTTCCAGTCCCGCCGCCGAGGCGGCGTCGAGGATGCTGGGCTGGTTCTTGCGAAATTCGATCTCGCGCCGCATGCCGTCGCGGATGATGACCACTTTCGCCTGTTCGGCGTCGCCCGGCTGCGCCTCGTGCACCACGGCACCGACCGGCGCACCGGCAGGCAACGCGACGCCGAAGCGTTCGATGTGGATCGCGGCCTCGGGCACGCCGGCCGCCAGCAGCGCGGCCTCGGCCTCGTCGTTCATCTGGAAGGGGCCGCAGACATAGACATGGTCGATAGTCGGCGCCGGCACCACGGTGGCGAGGAACTCGCCGATCTTGTCGCGGTTCATCACGCCCATGTTGAGCGGCGAATCGGTCGGCTCGTCGGAAAACACATGCAGCAACGACAGCCGCGTCATGTAGCGGTTCTTCAGGTCTTCGAGTTCTTCCTTGAACATGGTCGAGCGCAGCATGCGGTTGCCGTAGATCAGGGTGAAGCAGCTCAGGGGCTCGCGCGCCAGTACGGTCTTCATGATCGAGAGTATCGGCGTGATGCCGCTGCCGCCGGCAATGCCGACATGGTGGCGCTTCGCCGCCGGCTCGATGGGAACGAAGAAGCGGCCCTGCGGCGCCATGGCGCTGATGCTGTCGCCGGGGCGCAGGTGTTCGTTGATCCAGTTGGAGAACTGGCCGCCCTTGACGCGACGCACGCCGACGCGCAGCTCGCCGTCATCGACACCGGCGCAGATCGAATACGAGCGGCGCAGGTCCTGGCCGTCGATCGTGGCGCGCAGGGTCAGGTACTGGCCCTGGGTGAAGCCGAACACGGATCGCAGTTCGGGCGGTACCTCGAAGCTAACGATGGTGGCTTCCGTGGTATCGGGCTCGATGCTGCGCACGCGCAGTTCGTGGAACAAAGTGGACATGGTCAGATGGGTTTGAAGTGTTCGAAGGGTTCGCGGCAATCGAGGCAGCGATGCAGGGATTTGCAGGCCGTGGAGCCGAAGGCGGACAGGCGTTCGGTGTTTGCGCTGCCACAGCGCGGACAGGGCACGGCCGCCTGGCGGCGACCGACGATGCGGATCGGCACCGCGCCATCGGCGAGCACCGGCCCGGGCGGGGCGATGCCGTACTCGAGCAGCTTGCGCTTGCCCTCGGCGCTGATCCAGTCGCTGCTCCAGGCCGGGGCACGGCGCATGGTCACCCGCGCCGGACCGAGGCCGGCGGCCGCGACGGCATCGAGCACGCTCTGTTCGATGACTTCGGTCGCCGGACAGCCGCTATAAGTCGGTGTCAGCACGATTTCCAGGCCGTCGTCATGTTCGATGACCTCGCGCACCAGACCCAGGTCGACCACGGACAGCGCCGGCACCTCGGGATCGAGTACCTCGTTCAGCGCGGACCATGCATGCTCGACGCGGGAGACGGCGGCGACTGTCACCACACGCCCCCGGGATAGCTGCGCTGCAGGTATTGCATTTCTGCCAGCAGATAGCCCATGTGCTCGCTGTGCAGGCCGCGCTTGCCGCTGCTGCGGAAAGTCGCCGCCGCCGGCACGGCGAGCTTGGCCTCACCGAGGATTTCGCTCATCTCGGCCAGCCAGGCTTCATGCAGTTGCGACCAGGCCGGGCCGAGGCCGGCGGCCGTGGCGGCGGCATCGACCGCGTCGTCCTCGAACAGCTCCGGCGTATACAGCCACAAGGTCCCGAGTGCGGCTTCGCAGCGGCGGCGCGATTCCTCGGTGCCGTCGCCCAGGCGCACCGCCCAGTCGGCGGCGTGCTGCTGGTGGTAGCGCGCTTCTTTCAGCGCCTTGCCGGCAATCGCGGCGAGTTCGGCGTCGCTCGAATCGCGCAGGCGCTCCCACATCAGCTTGAGCCAGGTGGCGAGGATGGTGTTGCGCAGCACGGTGAAGGCAAAGTCGCCGCGCGGCAGTTCGGCCAACGTCGGATTGCGGTAGTCGATTTCGTCGCGCAGGAAGGCCAGCTGGTCTTCGTCGTA
>CAZYTN010000360.1:0-2560 GCA_964650115.1 uncultured Sulfuritalea sp. | reverse complement strand
AACATCAAGACCAGCGATTTCGGCGACAAGGTATTCGAGCCCTACAGCCTGCGCGAAATGAATGGCGTCAAAGTCGCCGTGATCGGCCAGGCCTTCCCCTACACGCCGATCGCCAACCCGCGCTGGATGGTGCCCGACTGGACTTTCGGCATCCAGGACGAGAACATGCAGAAGACCGTCGACGAGGCCCGCGCCAAGGGCGCGCAGGTCGTCGTCCTGCTCTCGCACAACGGCATGGACGTCGACCTCAAGATGGCCACCCGCGTCACCGGCATCGACGCCATCATGGGCGGCCATACGCACGACGGCGTGCCGCGGCCCGTGATCGTCAAGAACGCCGGCGGCCAGACCCTGGTCACCAACGCCGGCTCGAACGGAAAGTTCCTCGGTGTCCTCGACTTCGACGTGCGCGGCGGCAAGGTTCAGGATTTCCGTTACAAGCTGCTGCCGATCTTCTCCAACATGCTACCGGCCGATGCCGAGATGGCAGCGTATATCGACAAGGTGCGCGCGCCACACAAGGCGAAGCTCGAAGAAAAGCTCGCCGTCTCGGAAGGCCTGCTCTACCGCCGCGGCAACTTCAACGGCAGCTGGGACCAGTTGATACTCGACGCGATCATGGAAGTGCAAGGCGCCGATATCGGCTTCTCGCCGGGCTTCCGCTGGGGTACCACGATCCTGCCCGGCCAGGCCATCACCTTCGAACACCTGATGGACCAGACCGCGATCACCTACCCGAACGCGACGCTGACCGAGATGCGCGGCGAGCAGATCAAGGCCATCCTCGAGGATGTCGGCGACAACCTGTTCAATCCCGACCCCTACTACCAGCAGGGCGGGGACATGGTTCGTGTCGGCGGCCTGCAGTACACCTGCGACCCCAACGCAAAAATCGGCAACCGCATCCAGGACATGCAACTCAACAACAAACCGCTCGACGCCGCAAAAACCTACAAGGTCGCCGGCTGGGCGCCGGTCGCTGAAGGCGCCAAGGGCGAGCCGGTATGGGATGTCGTGGCACGCTACCTGCGCGACAAGAAAACCATCGCACCGCGCCAGCTCAACCAGCCCAAACTGCTGGGCATGAAAGGCAATGCCGGCTGGGCCGGCAGCTAGCAATCCTCCGCCACGACGGGCGGAGTCTTTTCAGTCAAGGCTTGATGTAGGCAAAACCGCCACGCGCCTGCAGCTTGGCGATTTCGGCGACCCCAGAGGGCACGAATGCAGATTCGGGAATGAACTGCTTGCGATCCAGCTTGCGGTTCCTCAGGGTTATCTCGCAAACGTCGAAGGTCACGCCCTGCTGCGCCAGCGTCTCCACCACGACGTTGTACGGGTTGCCGTTCTTGTCCTTGGCGCCTTCCATCAGAAAGTCCACCCCTTGCGCATGCGTGACCACGGTGATCTGCGCCTGCGGATTGACTTCAAGATGATTGCCGATGTTGCGCAAAGTCGCCGTCGCATTCGCGGCATCGTTGACGTGATAAACCACCTTGTCGGGATGGCTGCTGGTGGCCAGATTCGATGCGCAACCGCCGAGGACCAATGCTCCGGCGGCCACCACGATGGCCAAGCTGCTTGTCATCTTTTCGTACATGATTTCTCCTCTGTGTTTGGGGGGCAATCCCAAGTTGTTTTAGTCCTAAAACAGTACTCGCATTGAATGCTGCTTTCAACCCTGCGCCATTCATGATAGTTATGCAGTACTTTACTTTGGCTATGGCTATGGCGGCAGCCATATTCGACCAACATGGGAAACATTTGCTTGCAAGGGCATTGATCGAAGCCTTGGTCGCGTCGGCTAGAATCAACAAATGAATAAACGCACCCTCATTATTTTTCTGGCAGGCGTTCTGGTTCTGGGCCTCGGCGGCTATGCCGCATGGCGGACATGGGACCGCGGTGGCGATTCACCAAAATACAAATTGGCCAAGGCCGAGTCCGGTCCGCTCACCGCCGCCGTCTCCGCGACCGGCACGCTGAATCCCGTGGTCTCGGTGCAGGTCGGATCGCAGGTTTCCGGGCAGATCAAGGAAATTCTGGTCGACTTCAATTCGCCGGTGAAATCCGGCCAGTTGATCGCCAGACTGGACCCGGAAACCTATGAGCATCGTGTGCGCCAGGCCCAGGCGGACGTGGATGCCGCCCGCGCCGGCCAGGGCGTGCAGCAGGCGGAAGTGGCGCGTGCCAGTGCCAATTTGTCGAATGCCCAGCGCGACTACGAGCGCAAGAAGACCCTGGTGGAGAAGAACTTCATCTCCCCAGCCGAGCGCGACACGGCGCAGAACACCCTCGATGCGGCGCGCGCCGCCCTTGCTTCGGCCCAAGCGCAGGTCAAGAACGGCGAAGCGGTGGTCCGCCAGCGCGAAGCCCAGTTGGCGGCTGCCCGTGTCGATCTGGAACGTACGTCAATCAAGGCGCCGGTGGACGGCATCGTGGTCAAGCGCAGCATCGAACCGGGGCAGACGGTGGCCGCCAGTCTCCAGGCGCCGGAACTGTTCGTCATCGCCAAGAACCTGACCGACATGCAGGTGGAAACCTCGATCGACGAGGCCGACGT
>CAZYTN010000359.1:0-2597 GCA_964650115.1 uncultured Sulfuritalea sp. | reverse complement strand
ATCGCGCTGGGCATGGCCGCCATCGTCGCCGGCGCCTTGGTCCTGAGCTGGCCGGGGGAAGCCGGCTGCGCCGGATTGGGGCCGACGCTGACGGTACTGGGGGCCTGCCTGGCCTGGGCCGTCGACAACAACCTGACGCGCAAGCTGGCGCTGAACGATGCGACGTGGATAGCCGCGATCAAGGGCCTGGTGGCCGGCATGGTCAATCTGGCGCTGGCCTTCTGGCTCGGCGCGAGCCTGCCGTCCGTGCCGAACCTCGCCGCGGCCATGGCGGTCGGCTTTCTGGCCTATGGCGTTAGCCTCGCGCTGTTCGTCGTCGGCCTGCGCCACCTGGGCACGGCGCGCACCGGCGCCTATTTTTCGGTGGCGCCCTTCTTCGGCGCGGCGCTCGCGCTGGCCCTGGGCGAGGCCGTGACGCTGCCGCTGCTGCTGGCCGGTGTCCTGATGGCTATCGGCGTCTGGCTGCACCTCACGGAGCGCCACGAGCACGCGCATGAACATGCCGGCATGATCCACGCTCACGCGCATGTCCATGACGAACACCATCGGCACCAGCACGACTTTGCCTGGGATGGGACCGAGCCCCACACGCATTTGCACACGCATGCGCCGTTGCACCATGAGCATGCGCATTTTCCCGACAGCCATCATCGGCATCGGCACTGATCTTCGCTGTGGTGTCGGTCGATTTGGAGCGAGGCCGCGGGCGTGTGCAAATTCCGCAGATCGCTATTTCGCCGTCGCTAGGGGCCCGTCCCGGGTACGCCGCGCTTCGCCCAGAGCGCCCTTGATCCGCAGCAGGCTGCCGTCGAGCGCGGCCTGGCCCAGCCACCACTGGTAGTCGGGCGACTGGTGGGCCAGCCCCAGGCGCAGGTCGCGCAGGTTCTCGTCACGCAGCGTCGTCAGCAGCTTCTCGATTTGCGCCAGTTCCGTTGTGTTCATTTCCTTGCGCGCGAGCTCGACCAGCGCCTCGGCTTCGCGCCGTTTCATTTCACCGAGGGCCAGCCCGCGCTGCGCGGCAGCCAGTTGCTCGGCCACGTAGCGCGGCGAATGGCAGGCGCCGCAGCCGGCCGTGGCCTGCTCGCGCGCTTCCGTGCGCGAGATTTTCTTGACGTAGTGCTGCGGCGCCGGCGCTTTCGCTTCGAAGGCATGGCAGTAGCCGCAATCCGGCGTGCGCCGCCGTTCGCGCCCGACTTCGATGCGGGCGATGATGCCGTGCTTGGACAGCGCATAGCTGCGCTCGGCGGCACCGGCATGGCAATCGACGCAGCTCTTGCCGGCGAGGGCCGGCAGCGCCGCCAGCAGGAGCAGCCAGAGCGCGTGGCGCATCAGTTGTGCTCCTTGTTGTGCGCGGTGTACTCGCCGCCGAGCCACAGCGATTTCGGATCGGGGCGCGGCGCGCGTGCCTTGTCGCGCAGTTGCGCCGCCTGCGCCGCGATGGATTTTTCCGCCTGCGCCAGCGCGGCGTGGCCTTGCTTCACGAGTTCAGGTGCGCCGTGCGCCGCGGCCTTGTAGGCGCCGAGGTTGGCGAAGTACCACATCTCGAAATAATCGCGCTCGACGGGCGAGACGTTGTAGAAGCTCGAGGCCTGGCCCTCGAAGAAGCCAATGCGTTCCTTGGGGAAGATCCTGTCCATCCAGTCGGTGGGATAGGGCGGGCGTTCGCCGGCCGCCGGGTAGAAGGCCTTCTCGCTCCTCAGGTCGCGCAGCAGGCGTTCAGTGCGGTTGAGCCCCTGCCAGGCCAGTGCGCGCTCGCGGTCCATCCCGGTCAATTGCCGGCGCGAGAACTCCGCGTCGTGGCAGTCGGTACACACCGCGATCCAGCGTTCGCGCTTGACCGTGTTCTCGGCATTGTTGGGATTGACCTGGCGCAGGCCGAATTGCCAGATCGACTTGTCGGCCACCACGTGCCGGCCATTCCTCATGTGGCAGTAGGCGCAGGTCGGTACGGTGTAGTTACCCTTGACCAGCGGCTTGCTCCAGTCGGTCTTCTGCGCCTCGGCCAGGTAGCGCTTGCCGTGGGCCGAGGCGTAATAGGTTTCGTCGTCGGGATGCGGCGGGCCGCTGTGGCAGGTGGTGCAGGCCTCGGCGCGACGCGCTTCGGCGGCGTCGAAGCGGTGGCGCGTGTGGCAGGAATCGCACTTGGTCGCCACCGAATGGCATTGCACGCAGGCCGTGGTCTCGCCCTTGGGCTTGTCCACGAAATGCTTGCTGTCGGTGGCGCGTTCCATGGCCAGCGCGTGGCTGGGGAAGCCGTAGTGCTTCTCGGAATTGAAGGCCTCTTTCTGCACGCCGTGGCATTCGCCGCAGACCTGCGGCGTCGGCATGCGCAGTTTCTGGTGGTCGGCGCCGTGGCAGTCGGGACAGGCGACAGGCGCGCGATTCACGGGCTTGCTGTGGCGGCTGTCGCGCCAGTCGGCGACGATGCCCGGCGTCAGCGCCTCGTGGCAGGCGATGCACTCGGCGGCCGGATACATGCCTTCGACGGCTTTCGTAGGCTGGTAGAAACGCTCCGGGTCCCAGTAGCCCTGCACCGGGTCGGGCTGCCACTCGCGCGAATACAGGCCGCTGCCGGCGCCGCCCTTGCTCCAGTCGAC
>CAZYTN010000358.1:0-2600 GCA_964650115.1 uncultured Sulfuritalea sp. | reverse complement strand
TGCATTCGCTGCAACCGCCGCTTCGAGGAATTGTTCGATCAAGCGCCGGGTTCATTGGTGGGCCAGTCTTCGCGACGGCTGTTCGACAGCGACGAGGAATTCGAGCGTATCGGCGAAGAGGCCTACGCCGACATCGCTGCCGGCATCGTGCATCGTCGCGAACAGTTCCATCGCCGTCGCGACGGCAAGACTACCTGGTTGCGCATCAGCGGCAGCGCCCTTGATCCGGCAAACCCGCACGCGGGTTCGGTCTGGCTGGCCGAGGACATCACGGCCACGCACGAGGCCGAGGAGCGGGCACAGCAGGCTTTCGACGAACAGCAGATGATTTTCGACAATGCGGCGGTGGGCATCCTGTACGCGCGGGACCGCGTGGTGCAGCGCTGCAATCGCAAGCTGGCCGAAATTTTCGGTTACCGGCCGGAGGAACTGGCCGGGCGATCGACGCGGGTGTTTTACCTCAGCGAGGGCGACTATCAGCGCCACGGCGCCGAGATTTTCCCGGTAGTCATGACGGGCGCGACCTACATCGGCGAAACCCGGGTGCGGCACAGGGCCGGCCATGCATTCTGGGTGCGCATCACGGGGCGGCGGGTCGCCAGCCAGACCGGCAGCATCGACCTGACATGGATTTTCGAGGATGTCACTGAACGCCATCAGGCCGAGGAGGCGCTGCTGCGCGCCCATGACGAGCTCGAGCAGCGCGTGGTCGAGCGCACCGCGGAACTGGCCAGCGCCAATACGCAGCTGCAGGAGGAAGTGTTCGAACGCATGCAGGCCGAGCAGCGCATCTGGCACGTGGCCCATCATGACAGCCTGACCGGTTTGCCCAACCGCACCCTGCTGCATGACCGGCTGCAGCAGGCCCTGGCCCAGGGACTGCGCGGCCGGCATCGCGTGGCGGTGATGTTCCTCGATCTTGATCGCTTCAAGGTCGTTAACGACACGCTGGGCCATGCCATCGGCGACGAGTTGCTGAAGCACGTGGCGGAGCGCCTGAGGAGTGTGGTGCGGGCGGTCGATACCGTGTCGCGCCTGGGCGGCGACGAGTTCGTCATCGTCCTGCACGAGATGTCCTCGCCCGACGATGTGGTCCAGGTGGCGGAAAAAATCCTTGGCGCCCTGGCCCCGACAGTGCGCATTGAAGGTCACCAGTTGCGCGCCACGACATCGATCGGCATCAGCATGTTCCCCGATGACGGCGACGAGGTCTTTTCGCTCATGAAGAGCGCAGACACGGCGATGTATCACGCCAAGGCGGCCGGACGCAATAACTTCCAGTTCTTCGCGCGCAAGATGAACGAGCAGGCCACGCACTTCTTCACGCTGGAAAACAGGCTGCGCAAGGCCATTGAGAGCGGGGGGCTGGTGCTGCACTATCAGCCCTTGATCGATTGGCCGCGCCGCGCCGCATGCGGCATGGAAGCACTGGTGCGCTGGAACGATCCGGAACACGGCTTGATCGAGCCGGTCGAGTTCATTCCGATCGCCGAGGAAACAGGACTCATCGTGCCGATCGGCGAATGGGTGCTGAGCGCGGCGCTGCGGCAGAATCGCGCCTGGCAGCAGGAGGGACGGCCCCAGCTGCCCATTTCGGTCAACCTTTCGGCGCGCCAGTTCCGGCAGAAGGACCTGGTCGAGATCCTGCGTCGCATCCTCGCCGATACCGGGCAGCCGGCGCGGCTGCTCGAGCTGGAAATTACCGAGACAACGCTGATGCAGGACATCGACGATACCCAGGCCAGGCTTCAGGAGATTTCCGCCATGGGCGTGCAACTGGTCATCGATGATTTCGGCACGGGCTATTCCAGCCTGAGTTACCTCAAGCGTTTCCCGGTGCACAAGCTGAAGGTCGACCAGACTTTTGTGCGCGATCTCACCTTTGACGCCGACGATGCCGCCATCGTGACGGCCATCATCGGTCTGGCAAAAAGTCTCGGACTGGAAACGCTGGCGGAGGGGGTGGAAACCCGCGAGCAGTTGGACGTCCTGCTCGGCCTCGGTTGTGAGCGGTTTCAGGGCTTCTTGTTCTCGCGCCCGCAGCTGCCAGCCCGCGCCGATGAAATCTTCCGGCCGCGGCTTGACCTGGCAGCCAGTCGGCCTTGATTCGCGGGATGCGTTGTCACCAAACCGGGATGGATGCAAGGCGCGTCGCGCAGGCAATGGTTGTTCCATTGCCAAGCGGTGCAACGCCGCAGACGCCCGGTTTGGTGACAACCCTTCGGGACGGGGCCGACTTGGGCGCATCGCGGCGTTGCGCCTCCTCGCTTGGGGGAGGCCAAAGCTTCGTCGGCGCGCCTTGCGCTGCATCCCAATTCGACCCCGTCGCACCCACGAATCAAGGCCGACTGGCTGCCGGCCCCTCGGGCATAATGACCGAGTACATCAACCCACATCCTGGAGCCACACCATGAGTCAGATCACCACGGCCAGCGGCCTTGTCATCGAAGAAGTGCTTGTCGGCGAAGGCGCCGAAGCCCGCGTCGGGCAGACGGTTTCCGTGCATTACACGGGCTGGCTCACCAACGGTTCCAAATTCGACTCGAGCAAGGATCGCAACGAACCCTTCGAATTTCCGCTGGGTGCGCGCCATGTCATCG
>CAZYTN010000357.1:0-2609 GCA_964650115.1 uncultured Sulfuritalea sp. | reverse complement strand
CCGTATTCGTTCCCTTCGTGGTGTTCTACATGCAGGAACCGCTCAAGCTTGATTACCTGTGGGCAGGTTTGTGTATCCTAGCGGCCGTTTACTTCATATTCAGGAATCCATGACCTATCCCCCATCCCCTTTCCCGCGGAAAGGGGCGATCACGGTTCAGCCGCTGTGCGGCTTCCGGTTATTGACGGCGCCTTCTTGGGGCGGCCCTGCGGAGTCGCAGCCATGACCTATCTCGCCAGCAACAAGCCGATCACGATTCCGGAACTGGGCCGCATGAAGCGCGAGGGCGAGAAGATCGCGATGCTAACCTGCTATGACGCCAGCTTTGCCGCGCTGGAAGACCGCTGCGGCGTCGACGTCATGCTGGTCGGCGATTCGCTGGGCAACGTGATCCAGGGCAAGACCTCCACCCTCCCCGTGACCATGGAGCACATGGTCTATCACACGGCCTGCGTCGCTGCGCTGCCAAGCCGGCCGATGCTGGTCGCCGACCTGCCTTTCGGCGCCTATCATGAGTCGAAGGAGCAGGCCATCCGCAATGCCGGCAAGCTGCTGGCCGTGGGCGCCGAGATGGTCAAGCTCGAAGGTGGCGAGGTGATGGCCGAGACCGTGCATTTCATGGTCGAGCGCGGCGTTCCCGTGTGCGCCCACATCGGTCTCACGCCACAGTCGGTGCATGCCCTGGGCGGCTATCGCGTGCAGGGGCGCGACGAGGAGGGAGCCAAGCGCATGAAGCGCGAGGCCGTGGCGCTGGAGCAGGCGGGGGCGGCGCTGATGGTGCTGGAAATGGTTCCGGCGCAGCTTGCCGGCGAGATCACCGGCCTGCTCAATGTCTGCGCCACCATCGGCATTGGCGCCGGGCCCGACTGCGACGGGCAGGTACTGGTTCTGCACGACATGCTGGGCGTCTATCCTGGCAAGAAAGGGCGCTTCGTGAAGAATTTCATGGAAGGTGCTGGCAGCATCGACGCAGCCGTGATCGCCTACGTCAAGGCCGTCAAGGATGGCACTTACCCGGCCCCCGAACACACCTACTGAACGCTTATGAATAAATCTACTGCGCGTGCCGGATCGGGGCTTGGGCGGTGCTCGCTATCCTCACGTATAACGACATACGTTCCGGTAGCTGTGCTCCGGCCGCACCCCGCTGCGGCCCGCTCGCTACGATTTCTTCATAAGCGTTGAACATGCAGATTCACGAATCCATCGCGTCGCTGCGGGCAGCGCGAAGCAAGGCCGGCCGCGTGGCGCTGGTGCCGACCATGGGCAACCTGCATGCAGGCCACATCGCCCTGATGACCCAGGCGCGGAACCATGCCGACCAGGTGATCGCGACGATCTTCGTCAATCGCCTGCAGTTTCGTCCCGGCGAGGACTTCGAGAGCTACCCGCGCACCTTTGCGGCGGATTGTGAAAAGCTGGCGGCGGCGGGCGTCGAGCATCTTTTTGCGCCTGACGAAGCGCAAATGTATCCGCAAGTGCAGTCCTATCACATTGAACCTCCGCCCGAACAGGCCGCCATCCTTGATGGCGAGTTCCGCCCCGGGCATTTTCGCGGCGTCGCGACGGTGGTCATGAAGCTGTTCCAGATCGCCCGGGCCGATGTGGCGCTGTTCGGCAAGAAGGATTACCAGCAACTGATGGTTATTTGCAACATGGTGCGCGAATTCAACTTACCCATCGAGATCATCGGCGGCGAAACGGTGCGGGCCGCCGACGGCCTCGCGCTGTCCTCGCGCAACGGCTATCTGTCAGCGGCCGAAAGGGCGGAAGCGCCGCGGCTGTACCGGGTGATCTCCGAACTTGCGGTCGAGGTCAGAAACGGTGCCCGGAGCTTCGCCGAGCTAGAACGTAAGGCCATGAATATATTAAGTTCAAACGGCTGGATGGCGGATTATGTTGCCTTGCGCAAAAAACTTGATCTACAATTGCCGTCCGCTCACGATTCCGGGTTGGTGGTGTTGGCAGCGGCGCGTCTGGGAAGCACGCGCCTCATCGACAATCTGGAAGTTTAGGTCACTGCGATGCGCTCATGCCGGCGGTGTGCCAGAAGTGGAAGGGACGGGAGTCCGGGTTTTGCGGGACGGCTCCCGATTGATTGCCGCCTTTGCATGAGAAAGGTCTGACAATGCAACGCACGATGCTCAAGTCCAAGCTCCACCGGGTGACCGTTACCCACGCCGAACTGCACTACGAGGGTTCCTGCGCCATCGATGAAGCGCTGCTCGACGCGGCCGACATCAAGGAATACCAGCAGATCGACATCTACAACGTGAATAACGGCGAGCGTTTCACTACCTACGCCATTCGCGCCGAACGCGGCACCGGCACGATTTCGGTCAATGGCGCCGCCGCACGCAAGGCCGCCACCGGCGACCTTTTGATCATCGCCACCTACGCCATGATGAATGAAATCGAGCTGCAGAATTTCGAGCCCGATCTGGTGTATGTCGATGCCAGGAACCGCATCACGCACCACAGCCGGCGGATTCCGGCACAAGCGGCGGCCTGATTTCCCGCTTTGCGGCGCATTGAGCCCACCTTCGCGGTGGGCTTTTTGTTATGGTGCGCCCGGCAGGGCGCACTCACTTGGAGGTGGAAGTCCTCTA
>CAZYTN010000356.1:0-2613 GCA_964650115.1 uncultured Sulfuritalea sp. | reverse complement strand
CTGCGCGGCAGGGAGTACTCCTTCCCCTTCGCCTCGGTGATCGTGTTTTCGCTGGTCGCCGCCGTTATCGGCTGGCTGCTTTAAGGCTGCGCAAGGCTTCCACCCGTGCCGCGCTGATGGCGCCGGCAATGGCCTGCGTATCGGCCCGACCCGGATTCGCGGCCGCCGTCGCTCCGGCAATCGCAGCCGCGTCGACCGCACGCACCGCCGCCAGGGCAGCCCGCCACGTCGTCGCCTGCACGTAGTCGCGCTCGCCCCAGCCCAGCCGGCCGCGATAGTCGGCCTCGCAGGCGAGCAGGATCAGCTCGAAGCGCTCGGGGCGGCGCAACGCGTCGCAGCGTTCGAGCAGGGTCAGCCGGGTTTCCGGCCGCAACTCGGCGACGCGGTGCATGTCGCCATGGAAACGCGCCGTCAGGCGGCCCACCTCGCGGCAGTCGACCGGGACCTTGAGGCGTTCGCAAATCGCTTCGAGCAGGGCCACGCTTTTCGCTTCATGGCCATGGTGGCGCGGCAGGATGTCGGCCGGCGTGCGGCCCTTGCCCAGATCGTGCATCAGGGCGGCAAAGCGCGCCGGCAACGCCGCGTCGAGGCGTGCCGCCATGTCGATCACCATCATCACATGGACGCCGGTGTCGACTTCCGGGTGGTAATCGGCGCGTTGCGGCACGCCCCACAGGGCAGCCAGTTCGGGCAGCAGGCGCGCCAGCGCGCCGCATTCGCGCAGGGTCTCGAACATGCGCGACGGGCGAGCCGCCATGAGGCCGCGCGCCAGTTCCTGCCAGACCCGCTCCGGCACCAGCGCATCGACTTCGCCGGCGGCGACCATGCCGCGCATCAGTTCCATGGTTTCCGGCGCGACGGAAAAATCGGCGAAGCGCGCCGCGAAGCGGGCGACGCGCAGGATGCGCACCGGGTCTTCGGCAAAGGCCGGCGAGACATGGCGCAAGATGCGCGCCTCGATGTCGGCACGGCCGTTGTGGGGATCGATCACGGCGCCCGCCTCGTCCCTGGCGATGGCATTGATGGTCAGGTCGCGGCGCAGCAAGTCGTCTTCGAGGCTCACCTCGGGCGCGGCATGAACGACGAAGCCGGTATAGCCCGGCGCGGTCTTGCGCTCGGTGCGCGCCAGCGCGTATTCCTCATGGGTCTGCGGATGCAAAAAAACCGGAAAATCGCGCCCGACCTGCTGGAAACCCTGGGCCAGCATTTCTTGCGGGGTGGCACCGACCACCACCCAATCGCGGTCCTTGACGGCCAGGCCGAGCAGTTCGTCGCGTACCGCGCCGCCGACGACGTAGGTTTTCATTGGCGGGTGGTGTCAGCTGCGCAGGTAGGTTGGAGCAACAATCTCCAGCGCCGTTGCGACGCGGCCGAAGGGCAGCGTGCAGCCGCTGTCGCACACACTGGCGACGCGCATGGAGCGGATGTTGTCGCGCGTCATCGGGCCGTTGGGAATGAACTCCATGGCCCAGGCTTGCAACCAGGCGACGGCTTCCGGCAGGCCGACGATGGCGCGCGGATGCCCGGCAACCGCTGCGGCGTAGGTGACCAGTTGGCGCAGGCTGTATTGCCGCGGGCCGCACAGATCGTAGGCGGCGCCGATGCTTTCGGCGCGCTGCAGGCTGTCGGCCACGGCAGCCGCCACGTCCTCCACCCAGACCGGCTGGAAGCGGGCGTCGGCACCGGCCAGCGGAAACAGCGGCGCGATCTTGGCGAGCCTGGCGAACAGCGTAAGAAAGGAATCCCCCGGTCCGAAAATCACCGAGGGACGGAAAATCGTCAGGTCCAGCCCGGCGTTTTGCAGCACCGCTTCCCCGGCCGCCTTGGAGCGCAGGTAGCCCGAAGGCGCGTCGGCAGCCGCCTTCAATGCAGAAACATGCAGCACGCGGCGCACGCCTGCCGCCTTCGCCGCAACGGCGATTTTTTGCGGCAGTTCGACATGGGCGCGGGCGAAGCCCTTGCCATACGGTTCGCCCTCGCCGCCCTTGAGGATGCCGACCAGGCTGATCACCGCGTCCTGCCCGGCCATCAACTGGGCCAGCGTCGCCCGATCATGCACGTCGGCATCGACCACGGTGGCGGTGGGCAGCACCAGCAGGTGCTTGGCCTTGTCACGGCGCCGCGTCGGCAAGGTGAAACAGGAGTCGGCGCTGGCAGGACGGCGCGCCAGTTCGCGCACGATGGCCGAACCCAGGAAGCCGGTACCGCCAATCAACAGGATGTTCTTCACGGCAGCTGCTCCACGCCGTTCTCGCCCTGTCCGCGTGCGCGAATCGTGCCCAGCGCGGCCTTCAGCGACTGCGGCCGGCCTTCGAACAGGGTGTTGTAGTACACCGCGTTGCTCATGACCTTTTTCACGTAGTCGCGGGTTTCCGTGAAGGGAATGGTTTCGGCGTAGATCGCGCCTTCCAGCGGATGTTCCGCGCGCCACTTGCGGGCACGGCCGGGGCCGGCGTTGTAGGCGGCGGAAGCGAGCACCGGGTGGTTGTCGAGCGAATCGAGCACCATCTTCATGTAATTCGTGCCGAGCGTGACATTGGTGTCCATCTCGGTGACCCGGCTGGGATGGAAGCTGGTCAGCTTGATCTTCTGTGCCACCCATTTCGCGGTGGC
>CAZYTN010000355.1:0-2617 GCA_964650115.1 uncultured Sulfuritalea sp. | reverse complement strand
TCCTGCTTGGCCAGGTAGTCGTGGTAGCGCTGCAGGATGTGCAGGCGGTTGACCTGGACCACGCGCGCATCGAAGGGAATTTCGAAATAATCGAGAAATTCCTCGGCGCTGCCCAGATCGGCCAGGTCGTCTTCAAAGCTGTCGGCTTCGCATCCCATGATGTTCTCCTGTCTCAAGATGAAATTTCTTCGGCGGTCTCTTGTTGCCGCGCGGCGATGATCGCCAGCAGCGGCATCGCGCCCAGCGTATCGCGGGCGTCGACTTCGGCGATCTTGGCCAGGCGCAGCCGGGCTTCGTCGAGGCGGTCGAGGCGCAGCAGGATCACCGCCGAACCCTTCAGCGCCAGCAGATGGAAGCGCAGCAGGCCCATCGAGCGCATCACCGCCTCGCCCAGCGCCACGCGACCGATGCTGCTCCAGCCGCCGACCAGGTGCAGGCGCCGCGCGGTGACATCGAGCACGCGCTCGGCGACGATCAGCGCATCCTCCATGCGATGCTGGTAGAAGTAGTAGCGGTAAAGCCCGACCAGCACCGACAGTTGTTCCGGCGCCAGAAAGTAGGCGCGCAGCAGGCAGGGTTCGGCCGCCGCCTGTCCGTAGTGCTGCGCCGCCTGCACGATCAGGGCTTCGACTTCCGGCGCGCAGGGCTCGTCGAAATACAGCCCGTCCTCGCCCAGTTCCATCGGATCGAGTCCATCAGCCACGGCCATGCTCCTCGCAACAAAGTTCGCCCGCGGCGCAGGCGCTGCAGCCGGCAGCCTTGATCGGGGCCGGCAGGCCGCGCAGCTCGCGCACTTCCGTCTCCAGCGTGGCGATGCGGTCGAGCAGGCACTGGATGGCCTTGCCCACCGGGTCGGGAATCAGGTGATGGTCGAGGTTGATCGCCGGGTTGATCGCCATACCCGCCGTAGCGCCAGCGCCGACTTTTGACGGCGCTGCGGTCGCCCGCTCGCCAACCAGCCGCGCCGGGATGCCGATTGCCGTGCGCCCCGCCGGCACTTCGCGGATCACCACTGAATTGGCGCCGACGCGCGCGTCGTCGCCGATGCGGATCGCGCCGAGGATCTTGGCCCCGGCGCCGACCACCACGCCGCTGCCCAGGGTCGGGTGGCGCTTGCCCTTGTTCCAGGTGGTGCCGCCCAGCGTGACGCCGTGGTATAGCGTGCAGTCGTCGCCGATCTCGGCGGTCTCGCCGATCACCACGCCGGCGCCATGATCGATGAAGAAGCGGCGGCCGATGCTGGCGCCGGGATGGATGTCGACATTGGTCAGCAGGCGTGCCAGCCAGCCCAGCCAGCGCGCGGTGAAGCGCCAGTCGCTGGACCACAGCCGGTGCGCCAAACGATGCATGAGCATGGCATGGAGGCCGGGATAGGTCAGCAGCACTTCGAGGCGCGAGCGTGCCGCCGGATCACGCTCGAAGACGCAGGCCATGTCCTCGCGCGCCAGGGCCAGCAGGCCGGTTTCCGGTTCGGCCTGCGCCATGGCGAGCGGCAGCGAGGCGAGCAGGTCGCGGCTCATGCGCCTGCTCCCACCATGGCCAGCAGGTCGGCATCCGTCGGCGGATGTTTGACGCGCGCGACGAAGGCCCGCACCCGGCGCAGCAGTTCGCGCGCGGCGCTGTCCGACTGGGGGTGGCCGAGTTCCGCCATCACGCGCTGCACCGCCCGCGCGCCGGAGTGCTTGCCCAGCACCACGCGGTGCCGGCGCCCGACCAAGGCCGGATCGAAGCCCTCGTAATTGGCCGGGTCCTTGAGCAGGCCGTCGACATGGATGCCGGCCTCGTGGGTGAAGGCGCCCTCGCCGACGATGCTTTTCTGCCAGGCCAGCGGCCGTCCCGAGGCAAGCGCGACGCGCTGCGAAATTTCCGGGAAGCCCTTCAGGTCGATGCCGGTTTCTATGTCATGGCAGACATGCAGGCCGAGCACCACTTCCTCCAGCGGCGCGTTGCCGGAACGCTCGCCGAGGCCATTGACCGTGGTGTTGAGGTGCGTGGCGCCGGCCTTTGCCGCCGCCAGCGTATTGGCCGTGGCCATGCCGAGGTCGTCGTGCGCATGCATTTCGATTTCGAGGTCGCAGACCGCGCGCAGTGCGGCGATGCGCTCGAAAGTGCTGAAGGGATCGAGTACGCCCAGCGTGTCGGCGAAGCGGATGCGGCGCGCGCCGGCGGCTTGCGCCGCTTCGGCAATCGCCGCCAGCAGGTCCGGATCGCCGCGCGAGGCATCCTCGGCGCCGACGCCGACCTCGAAGCCGAGATCGCGCGCCAGGCGCACGTGCTCGACTATCGCGGCCAGCAGCCAGGGCCGGTCCTTCTGCAACTTGGAACGCAGGTGCTGGTCCGAAGCCGGCACCGAGATGTCGATCAGGTGCGCGCCGAGATTCGCCGCCAGCAGGATGTCCTCGCGCTGCATGCGGCTCCAGACCATCAGCCGCGCCTTGAGACCCAGCGCGGCGACGCCACGGATGCCCTCGCGCTCGGCCTCGCCCATGGCGGGGATTCCGATCTCGAGTTCCGGCACGCCCAGCGCATCGAGTCCGCGCGCGATGTCGAGCTTTTCCTCAAGACTGAAGGCCACCCCCGCCGACTGTTCGCCGTCGCGCAGGGTGGTGTCGTTGAT
>CAZYTN010000354.1:0-2622 GCA_964650115.1 uncultured Sulfuritalea sp. | reverse complement strand
CCGGAGGGCAGCAGCTTCAACCGCAATGCCGAGAAGTACAAGAAGATCCTGGCCAGGGAGGGCGTCACCCTTAACATCCTGCCCTCGGAAGGTTCGACGCAGAACCTCAAGCGCCTGCTCGATCCGAAGACAGAGGTGGATGTCGGCTTCGTCCTCGGCGGCGAAGTCGCGAAGACCAATGTCGACCGACTGATGTCGCTGGGCAGCATCAACTATCAACCCCTGCTGATTTTCTATCAGGGCGAAGTCAGGCATCTGCTGTCGGAATTCAAGGGCGCCCGACTCGACATCGGCGGCGAAGGCAGCGGTACGAGGCTCCTGGCGCTGGCCCTGCTCAAGGCCAATGGCCTGGAACCCAAGGGCGAAGCGAGCTTCGTCGAAGTCGACGCCAAGGATCTGCTGACGGCGCTGCAGGAAAAAACCGTCGATGCCGTTTTCGTGATGAGCGATTCGACCCCATCCGATGTCCTGCGCAAGCTGCTGCGCACGCCCGGAGTGCAGCTTTTCGATGTCATCCAGGCCGACGCCTATACGCGCCGCATCAACTATCTCAACAAACTGGTGCTGCCCAGAGGCTCGCTGGATTTCGGCAGGAACATCCCCCCGGAAAACGTGCATCTGATCGGCCCCACGGTGGAACTGGTCGCCCGCGACAACCTGCACCCGGCCCTGTCGGACCTGCTGCTCGAAGCCGCGCGCGAAGTGCATAGCGGGCCCGGCCTGTTCAGAAAGCGCGGCGAGTTCCCGGCGCCGCTGGAACACGAGTTTCGCGTCAGCCCTGATGCCGCCCGCTACTACGCCTCGGGCAAGACCTTTCTCTATCGCACCTTTCCCTTCTGGGTGGCCAGCCTGATCGCGCGAACCCTGGCGGTCCTGATCCCGATAGTGCTGCTGCTGATCCCCGGCATCAGGATCGCACCGGTCATTTATCGCTGGCGCATCGAATCGCGGATTCACCGCTGGTACAAGGTGCTGCTGGATCTTGAGCGAGAGGCGCAGAAATCGGCCGGGCCGCAACGTCGCGCGGAACTGCTGAAAAAGCTCGACGGCATCGAGGCCAGCGTCAATCGCATCGTCGTGCCGGCGTCCTTCGGCGACATGTTCTACGGCTTGCGCGGGCACGTCACTTTTGTCCGCAACAGCCTGCTGGACGCGACTGCAGCGGCGGGCGGGCCGGGCGCCGGGGACACGGACACCGAGCCTGCGTGAAGGGGCGAGCGACGGCCGGCATCCTTCAAGCGGCCATCCCGGCCCGCGCAAAAGGCAGCGTCGATCCCCGCATCGGGCGCGCCAGGCCTTGCCCGCGCCCTGGCGGGTCACACGACCCCGCCCTTCAGGCCGGGCTTCGCCCGTGTTCGGGGTGGGCGACCGCGGCAAGCACAGGCGCCAGGCAGGCCTGAAATTCCTCGTCGTAATCGGTCAGCGTCCCGACGTGCTGGCAGCAACCGGAGATCATCGCCGCGACGCGGTCGGGCGCCAGCGCCCGCGCCTGCGCGGTCAAGGGTTGCGCCCACAATCCGGCCGCCACCTGGCCATAAGTGCCGACGCATATCCACGACCGGTCATCCCGCGCCGGCGATGACAATCCGGCGGGGCCGGCATGGCACGCCAGCTCGAACCCCAATTGCTGCGCCTTGTCGTGCAATGCAGTCCAGGTCATTTTTCGCTCCTCCGGGTTTCGCCGTCGCTTGCTGGCTCACATTCCTTATAGAACTCATCGCGCAACAAGTCATGACGCAGCGCATTAACTGCACCGCGTCATGCGTCGCGGGGGGTTCAGTCCTTTGGCTCGTTGCAGCCCGAGAACGGCAGGGGCAATCCGTCCTGTCAGAAACGCACGGCGACGGCACGCCTTGTGCTACTTCTTTTTGCAGGGGAATGACTTCTTCAGCGCATCCGCGACCAGGACATCGGCTGGCTCGGCCCATCGCGCCGGGTTTGCATTCAGGAACTGGGCGACCAGTGTGGACATTTGCCTCACGGTGGAGTTTTCGGGAGGACAAACGGAAATTTCGTCATAGACATCGGCCACCCCGGCCACATAACCCATGAAATTGCCGGCGACCAGGTTACTGACTGAAAGGTCCTTGCCTTCATATTTTTCCCACTCCCGCATATCCTTGACAAGGTCGTTCCCATCGAAGAAACCCGCCCGGGTGCACAGTGCGGTGCAAAGCAGTCCCATGGCGACAAGTTTCCTGAACATTCGCATCTCCCATTGGCGGTGAGTTCCCAAAAGTCATGTATCCCGGCTGTCGATTCTAGCCTTCATCGCGGCTCCGCATATTGCAACAACGGCCGAAATGCGGCAGGTGGAGTCGGTGGCGGAAAACTCCCTGGTGCTGCGATCAGTCTTGAATCGCCGTCCCGCCGGCGCCGACTTTTTCTTCACTCCGTCCTCAAGGCCTCGACCGGATCGAGCAAGGCCGCGCGCCTGGCCGGCAGCACGCCGGCGGCCAGGCCGATGGCGGCGGCCAGCGCCTCGGCCAGCAGCACGAATGACAGCGGCGTATGCACCGGCAACGCCGGGAAGAAGAGCCCGATCAGTTGCGCCAGGCCGACGCCGAGCAGCAGGCCGACCAGGCCGCCGATCGCGGCCAGCGCCACGGCTTCGCCGAGGAA
>CAZYTN010000353.1:0-2659 GCA_964650115.1 uncultured Sulfuritalea sp. | reverse complement strand
CCGGCAAGGTCGCCATCGTCACCGGCGGCTCGCGCGGCCTCGGCCTGCAGATGGCCGAAGCGCTCGGCGAAATGGGAGCCAGGCTCGCCATCACGGCGCGCAAGGCCGACGAACTGGACGCTGCCAAGACCCACCTCGAAAAGCAGGGCGTCGAGGTGCTCACTGTGGTCAATGACTTGTCGAAGTTCGACCAGATCCCCGATCTCGTCGGCAAGGTACTGGAACACTACGGCAGGATCGACATCCTGGTGAACAACGCCGGTGCCACCTGGGCGGCGCCCGCCGAGGACTATCCGGATGAGGCCTGGATGAAAGTCATCAACCTCAATATCAACGGCATGTTCTTCCTCACCCGCGAAGTCGCCAAGCGTGCCTTCATTCCGCAGCGTTCGGGCAAGATCATCGTCACCGCCTCGATTTCCGGGCTGCGCGGCAACCCGCCAAACATGCCGACCATCGCCTACAACGCCAGCAAGGGCGCCGACGTGAATTTCGTGCGCGCCCTGGCCGCGGAATGGGGCAAGTACAACATCAACGTCAATGCCATCTGCCCCGGCTTCTTTCCCTCGAAGATGGCCAGCGGCCTGATGGAAAAGCTCGGCGAACAGATCATCGCGGACACCGCCCTGGGCCGCGTCGGCGGCGACGAGGACCTGAAGGGCGCGGTGGTCTTTCTCGCCTCCGAGGCCTCGCGCCACGTCACCGGTCATGCGCTGGTGGTCGACGGTGGCAGCAGTACCTTCTGAGCCACCAACCAAACGGCCGTGGCAGCCCGCAGCGCCTGCAACCGCCGTCCCGCCAGCGCCGACTCTTGCAGTCCAGCCGACATAACCGGAAACCATCCATCATGGAAATGAACCAGAAAATCGTCCTTGCCAGCCGCCCTGTCGCCTGGGTCGAGGAAAGCAATTTTCGCCTCGAGGAAGGCGACATTCCGCAACCCGGCACCAACCAGGTGCTGGTCAGGAACGAATGGCTCTCGCTCGACCCTTACATGCGCGGCCGCATGTCGGACGCCAAGTCCTATGCCAAGCCCGTGGCGATCGGTGAAGTGATGGTCGGCGGCACCGCGGGCGAGGTGGTCACATCCAACCATCCGCAGTTCGCGCCGGGCGACAAGGTGGTCGGCGCGCTGGGCTGGCAGCTTTTCGGCGTGGCCGACGGCAACGCGCTGCGCAAGGTCGATGCCGCAACCATCCCGCTGTCGGCGTATCTGGGACCGCTAGGCATGCCGGGCGTCACGGCCTGGGTCGGCCTGCTCGATATCTGCGCGCCGAAGCCCGGCGAAACCGTGGTGGTCACGGCGGCGTCAGGTGCCGTCGGTAGCGTCGTCGGGCAATTGGCGAAGATCCACGGTGCGCGCGCGATCGGTATCGCCGGCGGGCCGGAGAAATGCCGCTACGTGGTGGACGAACTCGGCTTCGATGCCTGCATCGACTACAAGGCCGGCAAGCTGCGCGAAGACCTGAAAGCGGCGACACCAGAGGGCATCGACTGCCTGTTCGAAAACGTCGGCGGCGAGATTTTCGATACCCTGCTCGCGCACATGAAGCCCTTCTCGCGCATCGCGCTGTGCGGCCTGATCGCGCAGTACAACTCGGCGCCCTACCCGATGAAGAACATCCGCGCAGTGTTGATCAACCGCATCCGGATGCAGGGCTTCATCGTCTTCGACGACCTTTCGCGCTGGCCGCCGGCGCTGCAGGAACTGGCCGGGCACATCGCTTCCGGCCGCATCAAGTATCGCGAGAGCGTCGCCGACGGCCTTGCCGCGGCACCGGCTGCCCTCATCAGCCTGCTCAAGGGCGGCAACTTCGGCAAGCAGTTGGTAAAGCTCGGATAGGCTGAAATGACTGGCAAGTTTTCCGGGACGCACCCCGTCGCTGCACAGGACGCCTTCGACACCGTGCGCCTCGCGGCATGGATGCAGGCCAGGGTCGCGGGCTTCTCCGGCACGCTGCACGTCGAAAAGTTCAAGGGCGGTCAGTCCAATCCGACCTTCATGCTCACTGCCGGCGGCCGCAAGTACGTGCTGCGCCGCAAGCCGCCCGGCAAGCTGCTGCCCAGCGCCCACGCGGTGGATCGCGAATACAGGGTGATCTCGGCACTGGCCGGCAGCGACGTGCCGGTGCCGCGTACCTGGGCACTGTGCGAGGATGACGCCGTGATCGGCAGCATGTTCTACATCATGGATTGTGTCGACGGCCGCATCATCTGGGACCCCTCGCTGCCGGGAGCGAGCCCCGCCGAACGCGCGGCGATCTACGCCGAAATGAACCGCGTGATCGCCGCGTTGCACCAGGCTGATTACGCCGCCGTCGGCCTCGCCGGCTACGGCAAGCCCGACAAGTACCTGGAGCGCCAGGTGGCGCGCTGGAGCAAGCAGTACCGCGCTTCTGAAACCGAAAAGATCGAGGCCATGGACAAGCTCATCGACTGGCTGCCGCAGAACATCCCGCCCGGAGAAGAGACCCGCATCGTCCATGGCGACTTCCGCCTCGACAATACGGTGTTCCACCCGACCGCGCCGCGCATGCTGGCCGTGCTCGACTGGGAACTGTCGACCCTGGGCCATCCGCTGGCCGACTTCGCCTATCACTGCATGGGCTGGCGCCTGTCGCCGGTCCAGTTCCGCGGGCTGGTCGGTTGCGATCTCGCC
>CAZYTN010000352.1:0-2667 GCA_964650115.1 uncultured Sulfuritalea sp. | reverse complement strand
GCGCGAATCTCGTTGCGCCGCAACAGCACCAGGCCACAGCCCAGGCCCGCCAGCGTTCCCGTCACGGCCCCGGCATCGGCTGCGGCGAACTGCCCGATGGCCGCCCCGCCAATGGCCAGCAGCAGCGGCAGCACATACGACATCAGCGAGGCACGCCACACCGTACCGTCGGCGACGGTGAGCTGCACATGATCGCCGACGCGAGCACCAATACGGTTTTCCAGCCGATAGCGGCGCGGTCCCGCGCCCAGGCCGAGCAGACCCGTCTGGCAGGCCTCCGCGGTCTTGCAGCTGCCACAGATCGGGGCACGCCCGGGAACTTCAACCCAGACCTCGCGGCCCTCCACCGCCACCACCACCGCTTCGCACTGGCTCATTTTCGCCTCCGCTCTATGCCTTCGCCTATGCGCCTGACAGCGATCGCCGGTACTTCGCCCATGACCACCACGCGGTGTTCGTCGACCTGGCGTCGAAAGACATTGACCGGACCGAGGGTGGCCGTCGCCTCCTGCTCTCCGGCCGGTCCGCCGGGCTCGATGAACACCGAGATCGTTGCCAAGCCGTCGGAAAACACCACGTGCAGGCTCGCGGAACTCCCGGAACTCTCGGCACCAGTTTGCCGCTTCATGGCGGCGACTTTGCGAAATCCGGGCAGCAGCGTGCGAAAGGTCCAGCCCATTTCTTCCGGCCGCAAATCGGTGGTGCGCGCCTGCTGCACGCGCACCCTCTCCATGTCGTAACTGGGTTTAAGTGCCCCAAACTCCAGCGGGCCGCCGATCTTTACATGGGTGAAGGCAAATGACTCCAGCGCTTCGCCGCCTGCGCCAAGAAGAGTCGCCTTCAGCAGCAAGCCGCTGCCCGCATCCATCCATAACTCATGTCCATAGCGCCATTCGTCACGCGGCTTGAGCAGCACGGCGCGACTGGTCAGCCCCGCGACCCGTCCTGTATTGCCGCCGTGAATTGCATAGTGTTCAGGCAAACTGCCCAGACCCGCGGGCAACAAGCTCGGAAATCCGCGCTGGCTGGGCCGGCTTTCGATGATCAGAAGCTTCTCTTCGGGGAAAAAGCATTTCACTTCGCTGCCGGCGCGCGACACCTCGCGCGGGCTGCCGTCGAGCGCCTCGATACGCTCGACTTCAACTCCATCGCTGACCGAATGCGCAATCCGGGAAGTATCCACCCGGCCCCCGCTGCGATAGACGAAAACGCCGCTGTAGGTAAGTTGCCGTGAGCCTTGCGCAATGCGATGCAGAAGGGCCAAGCCATCCTCGGCCAATGCCACGACCGGTGCCAGCAGAAGCGCCGACAGAAGCAGCAGGGAAAAGCGCACCGGCATTACCGTGCGTCGCCGCTTGCCGTCACGGTACGGACATTGCGCCCAGCGCCGCCGCCAATGACGCCGCCCGGGGCGTAGGCCTGATGCGCCACCAGATATTCCTGCAGGCGCGGCGTGGACTGCGAGTGCGCCACCACCGGCCCCGGCCTGACGGCAGCCAATCCGCCCGCCGCCGCAGGCAGGCCATTTCCATCCGGCGCCAGCGCCAGCCAGGCGACCACGGCAACGCCGGCGGCGGATGCGGCCAGCGCCAGCAGCGGCCGCTGCCACGCCGGCGCGCGCCGGGGTGCAGGAGCCATCACCGTGGGCTCCATGTCCAGCGCCGACATGACGCGCGCCGTGACATCGAGATCGAGCCTGCGTTCGCCGCGCAATGCCGCGCCGATCAGTTGGCCGTCGCGCCACTCGTGGCGCAAATCCTCGCTGTGGCGCAGGGCCTGCAGCGTCTCGACGAGCTCGTGTTGTTCGAGTTCGCCATCCATCAGGGCCGAAATCCGTGTCTTCATGTCGTCACCATCTCTTGTCGGGGGCCGCATCGAGCAAGGGCCTCAATCGTTCCGAAATCGCGTCGCGTGCGCGGAAAATCCGCGAACGGACGGTTCCAATCGGGCACTCCATGACTTGCGCAATTTCCTCATATGACAATCCATCAATCTCGCGCAGCATGATCGCCGCCCGCAAATCCTCGGGCAGGGCTTCCATGGCGGCGTTCACAGTCTCCCCTATCTGCTTGGTCATCAACAGGCGCTCGGGCGTGTCGTTGTCACGCAGCAGGTCGGCGTCGTCGTAGCCTTCCGCCTCCTCGCTATCCACCCCGGTCGTCGCCGAAGCACGCCGGCCATGGGTGATCAGCCAGTTCTTCGCGGTATTGACGCCGATCCGGTAGAGCCAGGTATAAAAGGCGCTGTCATTGCGAAAGCCCGGCAATGCCCGGTAGGCCCGGATGAAACTGTCCTGAACGATATCCTCCACCTCAGCCGAGTCACGCACCATGCGCGAAATCAAACGCCCGAGCTTGCGCTGGTACTTGGAGACCAGCAGACCAAACGCCTGCTTGTCACCCGACTGCACCCGCTCGACCAGTATCCGGTCTGCTTCGCGATCTCCCATGGAGTTTGCTGTTTGTTCCCGCCAGTTGGACATGTGCGGCCAGGAACTGGCCGCAAGCGAGTATAACAAGCCACTCCGCCCACATTTCGCATCGATCTGAATCCAATACTGCAACCGTTGCCGAAAGTGACCGGAGCCCGTGCAAATAGTTCCACACCGGCGGCAGTGATATAGTCCCGCCCCATGAATCCGGCCGCCATCCAGCATTTCGACGTCCT
>CAZYTN010000351.1:0-2673 GCA_964650115.1 uncultured Sulfuritalea sp. | reverse complement strand
CTCCTCAAATAGCTCGGGTTGCCGAGCCTCGTTTATTTCGGGGCGTAACACCAGTCCTTCCCCGAGAACACCGCCATCAGCCTCGAAACGCGTCCGCGGATATGCGTAGAGCGCTCGTTGCGAGAGACGGGCACCATTGCCGTTTCTGCGGCATGCCGCTGGTGCGCGCGGAGGTGCGCAAGGCACTGAATAAACTCTATCCTGACGCCGCTCGGTGGAAGTCCATAAACGAGAAAGATCAGCATCGCGGCCTACAAGTGATGTGGCTTCAGTATGATCACGTTGTTGTCCATTCCCGAGGAGGCCAAACGACTATGGAAAACCTTGTCGTCGCCTGTGCCGCCTGCAACTTCGGCCGAGACAAGTACGCACTTGAGGAAATGAGACTTAGTGATCCTCGACAGAATGTGCGCCTGCCGACATGGGATGGACGGCGGACGTGGACAGGCCTCGAGATGATTCTTCCTGAATCAAAACGGTGCGTTCAGTCTCCGGCGTCACCTTTCAAACCAGTGTAGGTTTTTGTCTTCATGCACTCGAATCGCTGCGCGATTCGTCGGGCTTGTTGTCGGTTGACAAATGGGGATGCCCTTGTAGTAGAAGTGAGGGGCGGCCGGAGCGCAGCGCAGGGAACCACAAGCGCAGCTTGTGGCCGTCCCTCTCGACCGCCATGTTGGACGAAGCCGCTACGCGGAGGAAGGCGCTTCGTTGCCGTCCGTCTGAATTCACAATGTAGCCCCGCCCCTCTGTTGAGGGATTTTCTGATGACCAACGCGAGGTTACCGCAAGATGGACAAGAAATGCGCCGCCAGTTTCGACCAGAACTACCAACTGCATCTGAAGCACCTGAAGCTCAAGGGGCTGCAACCGAAGACCATTGACGCCTATTCCCGCGCCATCCGCCGCATCGGCGCGCACTTCGATCAGCACATCGACGCGCTGACCGAGTCGCAATTGACCGACTACTTCACGGCCCTGGTCGACTCGCACTCCTGGAGCGCGGTCAAGCTCGATCTGTATGGCCTGAAGTTCTACTACGAGCACGTCCTGAAGAAACCCTGGGTCGCCCCCGGCCTGATCAAGCCGCCCCGGTCCCAGCGCCTGCCGGACATCGTCACGGTCGAAGAGACCCAGCGCATTGTGCTGGCCACGCGCGTGCTCAGTTACCGCGTCTTCTTTTTCACCCTCTACAGCCTCGGCCTGCGTCTGGGCGAGGGGCTGCGCCTGACGGTGGGCGACATCGATGGCGCGCGTCAGCGGGTGCATGTGCGCGACGCCAAGGGCAACAAGGATCGCTTCGTGCCGCTGCCGAAAGCCACGCTCCTGGGGCTGCGCCATTTCTGGCAACTGCATCGCAATCCCGTCCTGCTCTTTCCCAATCGCCACGGCGGCCTGCCCGGGGCCGCGAGCGCGCGCACGCCGCTGGATCGCGGCGGCGTGCAAACCACCCTGCACAAGGTGGTCGAGGCCTGCGGCCTAAAAAAAAGATTTCCCCGCACAGCCTGAGGCACAGCTATGCCACCCACCTGATCGAGGCCGGCGTCGATCTGATCGAGGTGCAGAAATTCCTCGGCCATCACTCAATCCTCACCACCGCCCGCTATACCCATCTGACGGATCAGACCAAGCATCACGCCCTGGAGCGCATCAACGGCCTGATGGATGGCTTTTCCCTGCCCTGGGGCGCGAAGCGATGATTCGGCTCGCTCAAGTCATTGAAACCTTCGAGGCGGACTTCCTCGCGCAATTCGCCGAAGCGGCTCACGGCCGTGCACACGCGGGCGCTTGCCGCCATCAAGCACTGCCGCAGCCCGGCCGCCCCGATGATGCAGGTCCAATGCCCCGGCTGCGCGCACCAGATCCGTGTGCCGCATTCCTGCGGTCACCGCCATTGCCCGCACTGTCAGCACCACGAGAGCCAGCAATGGCTGGAACGCCAGATGCAGCGGCTCGTTGCGGCCGAGTACTTCCTGCTGACCTTCACCCTGCCTGCCGAATTGCGGGCGCTGGCCCGGGCCGCCCAGGGGGTTGTCTACGACCAGCTGCTGCGCTGCAGCTGGGAAACCGTGAAGCGCTTCAGCCACAACGACCGGCAACTGCAGGGCACGCCCGGCGCCATCGCCGTGCTGCACACCCACAGCCGCCGCCTTGACTACCACCCCCATGTCCATCTCGTCGTCCCCGCCGCGGCGCTCGACGCGGCAAAGAAGCGGTGGCGGACCAAACGCCGGGGAAAGTCCGGGCGCATCTACCTGTTCAACGAGAAGGCCCTGGCCAAGGTGTTCCGGGCCAAACTGCTGGGCGCCCTGGAAGGCGCCGGCCTGACCCTGCCGGCCCGCACCCCCAAGGAATGGGTGGCGAACTGCAAAGCGGTCGGCCGCGGCGAGAAAGCCCTGATCTACCTCGGCCGCTACCTGTACCGCGGCGTCATCCGCGAACAGGACATCCTCGCCTGCCAGAGCGGGCGGGTGAGCTTCCGCTTTCGCGACGCCAAGACCGGCAGGATGGAACGGCGCTCGCTCGCCGGCGCCGATTTCCTCTGGCTGATCCTGCAGCACGTGCTGCCCAGGGGCTTTCGCCGCGCCCGCAACTACGGCTTCCTGCACGCCAACTGCAAGTGTCAGCGACCGGCATATAGGAGCCACTTGAGGATCGGCATATAGGAGCCAGTCG
>CAZYTN010000350.1:0-2674 GCA_964650115.1 uncultured Sulfuritalea sp. | reverse complement strand
CGGTCGGAAACCGTCGGCACCATCGCGTCGGAGATGTGGCCAATGCCGCCCAGGCGCGCTGCTTCCAGCGCAAGCTCCGCAGTCGAAATGTCCACGCCCATGCCACCGACCACGATCGGCACCAGTTCCTGTTTGCCCAGCCGCAGGCGAAAATCATCGACGCGCTTCATTGCAGGCTTTTCCAATGTTTCACAGCCCACTATTATCGCCTGTCCGACGGCCGTTCTGTTGTCATTGGCAGCGAAAATTCTGTCCGTCTCAAGCCAATAGCTGCAGCAGGGCTTCTCCGTAGCGTTCGACCTTGGCCTGGCCAATGCCGGGAACGTCGAGCAGAGCGGCCGGGCTGGCCGGGCGTCGCAACGCGAGTTCGCGCAGGGTCTTGTCGTGCAGGATGACGTAGGCCGGCACGCCTTGCTCGCGGGCCAAATCGGCACGCCATGCGCGCAGGGCGTCGAACAGCGGCGCATCGGCTTCGGCCAGTGCGGATCCGGTAGTGGAGCGCCGTGCCGCCAGGGCTGACTTTCCGTTGCGGGCAGGCTTTTGTTGCTTGCGCAAAGACAGCGCGGCTTCACCCTTGAGTATGGGGCGCGCCGCATCCATCAGGCGCAGCGCGCCGTAGGCCTGGGCGTCCGCCTGCAGCAGCCCCGCAGCCAGCAGTTGGCGGAACACCGAGCGCCAGCCGGCGTCGTCGAGATCGGCGCCGGCGCCGAAGGTGGGCAGATCGGCATGGCCGAACTGCCGGACTTTTTCCGTGGCCTTGCCGCGCAGGATGTCGATCAAATGGCCGGCGCCGAAGCGCTGGCCGGTGCGTAGCGCGGCCGACATGGCTTTTTGTGCGGCCACCGTGCCGTCCCAAAGTTCCGGGGGTTCGAGGCAGGTGTCGCAGTTGCCGCAGGCGCCGCTTTCTTCGCTGAAATACCTGAGCAGCAGCTCACGCCGGCAGGCAACGGTTTCGCACCAGGCCAGCAGGGCGTCGAGCTTGCTGCGCTCGACGCGCTTCTGCTCGTCGCCGGCCACCGATTCCTCGATGCGCATGCGGTGGATCACCACGTCGTTGAGGCCGTAGGTCATCCAGGCCTCGGCCGGTTCGCCATCGCGGCCGGCGCGTCCGGTTTCCTGGTAGTAGGCTTCGAGGCTCTTGGGCAGGTCGAGATGGGCGACGAAGCGCACGTCCGGTTTGTCGATGCCCATGCCGAAGGCGATGGTCGCCACCATGACGATGCCGTCCTCGCGCAAGAAGCGCAGCTGATGCAGCTGGCGCGTCGTTGCATCGAGTCCGGCGTGATAGGGCAGGGCCGTGATGTGCTGTTCGTTGAGCCAGGTGGCCGTTTCATCCACCTTCTTGCGCGACAGGCAATACACGATGCCGGCGGCGTCGCGATGGCCGGCGAGGAAATCGAGCAGTTGCCGACGCGGGTTGTCCCGTTCGACGACCGTGTAGCGGATATTGGGGCGGTCGAAACTGGAAATGAACACGCGCGCCGCATCGAGGCCGAGGCGGGAGATGATTTCCCGCTGCGTCAGATGATCGGCCGTGGCGGTCAGGGCGATGCGCGGCACCGTCGGATAGCGCTGGTGCAGGGCCGAAAGCTGGATGTATTCCGGGCGGAAATCGTGGCCCCATTGCGAAACGCAGTGCGCTTCGTCGATGGCAAACAGGGCGAGGCAGTTTCTGCCGTGCATGTAGTCCATCAAGCCGAGAAAGCGCTCTGTCAGCAGGCGCTCCGGCGCGACGTAGATCAGGTCGAGCTCGTCCATGCGCAGTCGCCGCTCGATTTCCGACGCGGCGGCGAAATCCTGCGAGGAATTGAGGAAGGCCGCGCGCACGCCGGCCTGCAGCAGGGCGTCCACCTGGTCCTGCATCAGCGCGATCAGCGGCGAAACCACGACGCCGACACCCTGGCGGAGCATCGACGGAATCTGGTAGCACAGCGACTTGCCGCCGCCGGTCGGCATCAGCACCAGCGCGTCGCCGCCGCCGATCATGTGCTCGATGATTTCGGCCTGGGGTCCGCGAAAGGAGGAGTAGCCGAAGACGCGGCGCAGGATATCGAGGGAATCGGACATGCGGAAAGAGGCGGGAAGCGTGGGCGTGCATTATGCCCGCTGGTATCATCGCTGCCTATTCACTGGAGTCCGATCATGGCAACAAACCCCGAAATCACCAGCATGGCGCTGTTCTGCGACTTCGAGAACGTCGCGCTGGGCGTGCGCGACGCCAAGTACGCGCAGTTCGACATCAAGAAGGTGCTCGAACGCCTGCTGCTCAAGGGCAGCATCGTGGTCAAGAAAGCCTACTGCGACTGGGCGCGCTACAAGGAGTTCAAGGCGCCGATGCACGAGGCCGCCTTCGAACTGATCGAGATTCCCCACGTGCGCCAGTCGGGCAAGAACTCGGCCGACATCCGCATGGTGGTGGATGCGCTCGACCTCTGCTATACCAAGTCGCACGTCGACACCTTCGTCATCATCAGCGGCGACTCGGATTTCTCGCCCCTGGTGTCGAAGCTGCGCGAGAACAACAAGCGCGTGATCGGCGTCGGCGTCAAGGCGGCGACCTCGGACCTGCTGGCGGCCAACTGCGACGAATTCATTTTCTACGACGACCTGGTGCGCGAACTGCCGGCCAAGAAGCCGCGCGGCGAGCGCAAGGCCGCGGCCAAGCCCGCCGCCA
>CAZYTN010000349.1:0-2676 GCA_964650115.1 uncultured Sulfuritalea sp. | reverse complement strand
CGGCCTGCAACATCCAGTGCCACTACTGCAACCGCAAGTACGACTGCGCCAACGAGTCGCGCCCCGGCGTCGTTTCCGAGCTGCTGACGCCCGACCAGGCGGTGAAGAAGACCCTCGCCGTAGCGGCGACGATTCCGCAGATGACGGTGCTCGGCATCGCCGGCCCCGGCGATCCCCTGGCCAACCCCGAACGCACCTTCGAGACCTTCCGCCAGCTCGCCGCAAAGGCGCCGGACATCAAGCTCTGCGTGTCGACCAACGGCCTCGCGCTGCCCGACCATGTCGAGGAACTGTCGAAACACAACATCGACCACGTCACCATCACCATCAACTGCGTCGACCCGGACGTGGGGGCAAAAATCTATCCATGGATTTTCTGGCAGAACAAGCGCATCCATGGCCGCGAGGCGGCAGCGATACTGATCGAACGGCAGCAGAAGGGGCTGGAGATGCTGGTGGCGAAGGGCATCCTGGTCAAGGTCAATTCGGTGCTGATCCCCGGCGTCAATGACGAACACCTGAAGGAGGTCTCGAAGATCGTCAAGGCGAAAGGGGCCTTCCTGCACAACGTCATGCCGCTGATCGCCGAGGCCGAGCACGGCACTTTCTACGGCATCATGGGCCAGCGCAGCCCGAATCCGGCGGAACTGAAGAACCTGCAGGATGCCTGCGAAGGCGACATGAACATGATGCGCCACTGCCGCCAGTGCCGCGCCGACGCCGTGGGCCTGCTCGGCGAGGATCGCGGCGACGAATTCACCATGGACAAGATCGAGGCCATGGACATCGACTACGAAGCCGCCATGGCGGTGCGCGCCGAATTGCGCGCCAAGGTCACGGCCGAACTCGAAGCGAAGCGGGCCAAGGCACATGCGCCGCCTGCGCCGCAGGTGGTGCAGTTCATGCCCCGGATGGAAAAGGCGCAGCAAAAGTCGGCGCCGGCGGGACGGCGAGTATTGATGGCCGTCGCGGCCAAGGGCGGCCTGGTCGCGGTGCATTTCGGCCACGCCAGGGAGTTTCTCGTCTATGAGGCCTCCGCCGAAGGCGCCAAGTTCGTCGGCCACCGCAAGGCGGAACAGTATTGCGCCGGGGACGAGACCTGCGGCGATGGCGAGTCGGTACTGGACAAAACCATCAAGGCTCTGGAAGGCTGCGAAGTCGTGCTCTGCTCGAAGATCGGCTTCGAGCCCTGGGGCAATCTCGAAGCAGCCGGCATCGCGCCGAATGGCGAACATGCGATGGAGCCTATCGAGGAAGCCGTGATGACGGTGTGGAACGAAATGCTGGCGGCCGGCAAGCTCGACGCCAAACCCGCTGCGGCGAAGTGCGCCTGAGGACATATATGGCCCCCCACGCTCGCAAATTCGGCTCGCTGCCCCCCACAGGTGGGCGCATGCCCCCTTGGGGCGGCCCTACGGAGATATGACATGGCACTCGAAATCATCGAAAGCTGCGTGAACTGCTGGGCCTGCGCGCCGCTGTGCCCCAACAAGGCGATTTACGAAGCCGCGCCCCACTTCCTGATCGACGCCGACAAATGCACCGAATGCGTGGGCGATTTCGCCGACGCACAGTGCGTCGCGATCTGCCCGATCGAAGGCGCGATCCTCGACGAACTCGGCGCGGAAATGAATCCGCCCGGCTCGCTGACCGGCATCCCGCCCGAACGCTGGGCGGCGGCGCAAGCGGAGATCGCGGCGCGCTGATCATGGCCACCATTACCTTCTTCGAAAAGACCGGCTGCTCCGGCAACGCGCGCCAGAAGAAGCTGCTCGAGTCTTCCGGCCACGAGGTGCTGGCGCGCGACCTGCGCCACAAGGTATGGACCAATTTCGCCCTGCTCGAATTCTTCATCGGCCTGCCGGTTGCACAGTGGTTCAACCCTGCCGCGCCAGCGATCAAGTCGGGCGAGATCGTGCCCGCCGAACTCGACGAGCCGACCGCGCTGGCGCTGCTGCGCGACAACCCGCTGCTGATTCGCCGGCCGCTGCTGCAGGTCGGCGACGAACGCAAAGTCGGCTTCGACGCCACGGCGATTCATGCCTGGATCGGGTTGCGCAACGTGCCGGCCGACGATCTCAAAGCCTGTCGCCATGGCGCAGACCCCCATGCCGGCGGCTGTACGCCCTGACGCAGCGGTTGTGGTGGCGCCCGGCGTGCACTGGATCGGCGCGCTCGACCCCGGCCTGCGCAGCTTCGACATCATCCTGCGCACCGCCAACGGCACCAGCTACAACGCCTACGCGGTGCGCGGCAGCGCCGGCGTCGCGGTAATCGACACGGTCAAGGAGAGCTTTTCCGCGACCTTCTTTGCTCGCCTCGAAGCCGTGGCCGATTACGCCGAGATTTCGACCATCGTCCTCAACCACCTCGAACCCGACCACTCGGGCGCGCTGCCGGAACTGCTGCGCCGCGCGCCGCAGGCGCAACTTTATGTCTCGCACCAGGCGCGACCGATGCTGAAGGGCCTGTTCGATCCGGCCGAGTTCGCCGGACGCATCACGGCAGTCGGCACCGGCGACACGGTTAGCCTCGGTGACCGCGACCTCGAATTCTTCAACACGCCCTACCTGCACTGGCCCGACACGCAATGCACCTGGCTGGCGGCCGAGGGCCTGCTCTTCTCGGGCGATTTCCTCGGCTGCCACTACTGCGACGAGCGCCTGTTCAACGACG
>CAZYTN010000348.1:0-2677 GCA_964650115.1 uncultured Sulfuritalea sp. | reverse complement strand
AGCCGTGCTTGGTGCGGCAGAACACCAGCACCTGGTGCCAGCCGTGGGCGGCGAAGAGATGCAGCAGCAGGTCGCGCTTCTTGTCCTGGTCGACCTTGATCACCGTGTGCGTCACCAGTTCGGCCGGAGCGTTGCGGCGCGCGACTTCGACCATGGCCGGATCCTTCAGCACGGCATGGGCGAGTTCGCGCACTTCGGCGGCGAAGGTGGCGGAGAACATCAGGTTCTGCCGCACTTTCGGCAGGCGCTCGATGATGCGGCGGATGTCGCGGATGAAGCCCATGTCGAACATGCGGTCGGCCTCGTCGAGGACCAGGGTCTGAACTTTCGACAGGTCGACCGTGCGCTGGCCGAGGTGGTCGAGCAGGCGGCCGGGGGTGGCGACCAGGATGTCGATGCCGCGGCGCAGGGTCTGGATCTGCGGGTTGATGCCGACCCCGCCGAACACGGCGAGGCTGCGCAGGCCGCTGTGGGCGCCATAGACGCGCACGCTTTCCAGCACCTGGGCGGCGAGCTCGCGCGTCGGCACCAGCACCAGCACGCGCGGCGCGGTGTGGGTCACCTTCTGCAAGGGGCTGTTTTGTGCGGCGGTCAGGCGCTGCAGGATGGGCAGCACGAAGGCGGCGGTCTTGCCGGTGCCGGTCTGGGCCAGGGCTTCGAGATCGCGGCCGGCAAGAATGTGGGGAATGGCCTGTTGCTGCACAGGGGTGGGCGTGGTGTAGCCCTGCTCGCCAATGGCGCGCAGGAGCTCGGCCGAAAGGCCGAGGTCGGTGAACTGCATGTTGATTACCTCTGAAGCCGACCCCCGCAAACATGCAGGCCAATCTGGGCGGAAACTTCCATGGGGTGTAACCTTCGAGGGGACTTGATGTCGCCATTCAGGCACGACCGGCAGACTGGGGCGCGGTCGCTGAGGAGGTGAAGCGGGGCGGACTGTAACACAGCCGGCCCCGAACTCCCCGATTTCTTTCGCCGTATAGCCGGCGCCGACTTCCGGCCTCAGAGCTCCATCATGACGAAATCATGCTTGGCGACGCCGCATTCGGGACAGACGAAATCGTCGGGCACGTCGGCCCAGCGGGTGCCGGGAGCGATGCCGTGCTCCTCGTCGCCGAGAACCTCGTCATAGACCCAGCCGCAAACGATGCATTGCCACTTCTTCATTGCAATCCTCGAACATGAAATCGCAGACCGCCACTTCAGAGCCTGCCAGGCTCGCGCGCCAATGGAAAATGGAAAATCGCAATCCCGCTCATGGCGGCCACGGGAAGGCTTAGCCCGGTTGCCGCCCCTGCGAGAACTGCCCGAATTTCCGATCGCTGGTTTGGATATGGTCCACCAGCCAGCGAGAGAGGAAATGGGTGAGGTCGAAGGCCACGGTCGGATCGTCGATTTCCACCCGCATCTCCATGTCGCGGACTCGCGCCAGCAAGTGCTCGTGCTGGTTTCGATGCGCTTCCAGATCGGGATAGCCGACGGCGGCCATCAGCCCTTCCTCGTTGGCGAAATGGGTCGCCGTGTAATCGATCAGTTCGGCCACGGACTTGCGCATCATGTCCCGCCCCGTAGCAGCGTCGGCGTCCAGGCAGTCGTAGGTCCGCGCCGCGATATCGAACAAGATCTTATGCTCGCGGTCGATCTGCTCCACACCCACCAGGAAATTGTCCTCGAACTGCGGTCGCTGGTCCATCGCCGTTGGCCCTCAGGTCTTGAGAAAGGTCGGGCGCAGGCCTTGCCAGGCCAGCCTGGGCCATTCCAGCGCGTCGAGCATGTTCTTGACGCGCAGGCCGAGTTCGGTATCGCCTTCGATAGCGAGGCTGCGGTTGAAGAACAGGGTATCGGGATCTTCCTGCCGGCTGACCATCTGCAGGAAGGCCGAGAAGCGCGCGGTGAAGTGCAGGTCGGGCTGGCCCGGGGAAACGAAGACCGGGCGGAAGCTGCCGCCGCTGTAGCAGAACTCGGCGACCATGCCGGTATCCAGCACGGTGACGCGGAAGTAGCGGCCTTCAAGTTCCTGCAGGCTTTCCTCGGACAGCACGCCAAGCTTCTTCGTCGCATTCAGCGCCAGCGCGAGGCTCACAGAATGCGGCCATTGCGGCAGGCGCGCGCCCAGGCGGGCCACCAGCGACGGCAGGGCGAAGGGGGGAATTGTCGGAAGTTTCAGGGGGTTCGCCATGATGTGTCTCTCACGCAGTCTCGTGCGCCGTGCCGGCTTTGCCGAACCAGAAGCCATTGACCAGACCGGCAGGCGCCCATTGCGCATTATCCACCACCGCCTCCCCCTTGCGCGCGCGATCGAAGGCTTCGATGACCTCGAAAGTATGCTCCGCTTGCGGGCTGATGCGCACCGCGTCTATGCCCTGCACCATCAACTCGGGCATCTGCGCCAGCAGGCTGCTGGTCTGCGCCGACATGGTCTGGATGCCGTTGAGCGTCAGGAAGGCCTGGCCTTCGCGCGTATTCACCAGCATGCCATCGGGATGGTCGAGGCATTTGAACTGGCAGTCGTCCTTGTTGAGGCCGTAGTGCCGCGCCGTGAAGCAGCGCGCCGAAAACGCCAGCGGCAGGCGCCCGAAGGCGAACACCTCGGTTTCCATGCCGGCCGGCCGCGCGGCCTGAAGCGGCGCAAGCAGGTCGCGGCCCAGTTCCACCGGCATCACCCAGCGGCGCGCGCCGG
>CAZYTN010000347.1:0-2686 GCA_964650115.1 uncultured Sulfuritalea sp. | reverse complement strand
CCGACCACCGCATCAACCTGACGCTGTACAAGATCGACGCCATCATGGACGGCGATCTCGATGAACTGGTCGGTGGTTTGACGGCCGAGCATCAGGCCGAACTGCTGGCGGCGCTGGGCGAATGAGCACGGTTGCAACGGCGCTGGCGGCGGCACGGACGAAGCTGCCGGCGAGCGAAGCGCGCCTGCTGCTGGGGCATGTCTTGGGCCGGCCGGCGGCCTGGCTGATTGCGCACGACGATGAAGTGCTCGACGAAGCCACCCTGCTTCGCTTTGCCTCGCTGGTGGCGCGGCGCAAGGGCGGCGAGCCGGTGGCCTATCTGGTCGGATACCGCGAGTTTTACGGACGTGAATTTGCCGTGTCCCCTGACGTGCTGATTCCTCGTCCGGAAACCGAGATGCTGGTCGATCTTGTTCTCGCGCAAGAAGTCGGCCCTGGCGGTACGGCAACAGGTGCGGCAACAAGCGCGGCAACAAGCGCGGCAAGGATTCTCGACCTGGGCACCGGCAGCGGCTGCCTAGCCATCACGCTGGCGCTGGAAATTCCGTCGGCACAGCTAAGCGCAGCGGATGCTTCCGACGCCGCCTTGTGTTTGGCGCGCAAGAACGCGGAACGACTGGGAGCGAGCCTGCGTCTGCTGCAAAGCGATTGGTTTTCAGCGCTGGCGGGTGAACGCTTCGACTTGATCGTGGCCAATCCGCCCTACATCGCCGAGGCCGATCCGCATCTTGCCGCCGGCGATCTGTGCCGTGAACCACGCCTGGCACTGGCTAGCGGTGCCGATGGGCTGGACGCCATTCGTCGTATCGTCGCGGCGGCACCACGGCATTTGGCGGCGGGCGGACAACTCTGGCTGGAGCATGGCTACGATCAGGCGAATGCCGTGCGTGCGCTGCTGGCGGCGGCAGGTCTGCGCGACATCGAACAACATCGCGATGTCGCAGGTATAGTGCGGGTCAGTGGTGGCCGACTGCCGTGAAAAGGAATCCGGAGGCCGGCCACCTTGCTCTTTTGGGAACATATGTTGCGACAAGGAAGACACCGTGAAGTGGAATAGCAGTCTGGCGATCGGCATCGAAGCGATCGATAATCAACACAAGCAGATCTTCGAGCATTTGCTGGCCCTCGAGAACTCGGTGGCGAAACGGGACCCCTGGCATATTCTGCGTTTCCTCCTGTCGCAACTGGCGGAGTACATGAAGTTTCACCTGGCCGTCGAGGAAGCCATGCTGGAGATCGTCCAGTATCCGCAGCGGGCGGACCATTGCCAGGCTCACGCCAGACTCATGGACCAGATCGCCGAACTGGAAAAGCAGCTGCAGAGAACGGGATCGGAGAAGAGTCTGGTGAGCTTCTTCGAGGACTGGTTCATCCGCCATGTCCTCGGTGACGACCGGCAATACGCAGCCTATCTCAAAGAGGAATTTCCGGCGCTCTTCGGCCAGACGATGCGGTAACAACTTGTGGCCCCCGGAAGGGCCCGAGGCCATCGCGGCTCCCGCAGGAACCGCCTTTGGACCGGGGCGAACGATGCAATCCAGAGCCCCGGCGAGCGACGCCGAGTTCAGTCGGGTCGCCGCGTGATGTAGCGATGCTGTTTAGCGCAGGCCGGCGATGTAGTCGGATACGGCCTTGATCTCGGGGTCGGTCATCTTGATTGCAACCATGCGCATCATCTTGTTCGGGTCGTTGGCGCGCGCGCCTTCGCGGAAGCTCTTCAACTGGGCTTCGATGTACTCGGCGTACTGGCCGCCGATACGCGGGTACTGCGCCGGAATACCGGCACCGGTCGGGCCGTGACATGCTGCGCAGGCCGGCAGGCCTTTGGCCTGGTCGCCGCCGCGATACAGCTTCTGGCCGAGTTCGATGGTTTCGCGGTTCTTCGCCGTTTCGCCCTTTTGCGTTTGCGCCGCAAAATAGGCGGCCAAATCGCGCATCTGGCCGTCGTCGAAGGCGGCGATCATGCCGTTCATGATCGGGTTGCTGCGTTCGGGCTGCTTGCCGTCGGCAGGCTTGAAATTCTTCATCTGCTTGAACAGATAATCTGCATGCTGTCCCGCCAGTTTGGGGTTGACCGCGGCCGGGCTGTTGCCATCCGGGCCATGGCAGGCACCGCAGACAGCGGTAGCGACAGCCTGACCGCGTGCGGCATCGCCTTTGGGGGCGGCATCGGCGGCCTGGGCGCCGAATGCCGTCATGGCGGACAGGAGGGTAAGCAAGCAACTGAGCAGGGAAGGCTTCATGGACAAAAACTCCTGGGAAACTGCCGGATTCGAAAATTGTAAACCTGATATTCTATCCCAGCTCATCCGATTTCTCCATGTCCGCCTGTCAGGGCGCGCGTCTTTGATGTACTCCCCATGTCCCTGTTCCGACACGCCACGTTTGAAATTTCGGTAGCCCAGCCTAGCGGCCTGCCTCCCCCGGTCGGCGCGGAAATCGCCTTTGCGGGCCGCTCGAATTCTGGAAAGTCAAGCGCAATCAATACCTTGGTAGGACACACCCGACTCGCTTTCGTTTCCAAGACGCCCGGTCGAACCCAATTGATCAACCTGTTTCGGATGAAAAACGGTGCGGCCCTGGTCGATTTGCCCGGCTATGGCTACGCCCAGGTGCCCTTGGCGGTTCGCCTGCAATGGCAAGGCCTGCTCGAGCATTACCTGACCTGCCGGTCCAATCTGGTCGG
>CAZYTN010000346.1:0-2686 GCA_964650115.1 uncultured Sulfuritalea sp. | reverse complement strand
TTCAGCAAGGCGCTGCGCTGGGCCAGGAGCAGGGAGGCGCCTTCGTTGAGCTGCTTCAGATCCTGCCCGGAGAGCGGGAGTCCGCGCGAAGTCTTGGCCTTGAGCGCCTGATGCAGCCGGATGGCGCCGGCACGCATGCTCAGCGCTTCTTCGGCAAGCCGCAGATAATCCTGTATCTCCGTCTCCATCGCCGCGCGCCTGGTCGCGAACAGCTGCCCCTGGTGGAATTCGCGCGCGTGTTCCTCGCAGTAAGCCCTGGCGGCCTGAAAACCGGGTTCATCGGACAGAAACCGATCGCCGCTTGCCGGCGTCGGCGCGAGATCGGCACAGCCCGACGCGAAAACTACCAACGCCATGGACAGCAGGATACGCAACATCAATCTCTCCCTGAATTTCTTGTCGAATCCATTCCGGACCGGCGGATCTACGCATCCGCCAATACCTTCAGGCTGTGAGCTGGGCTCGCGATTCTTGACGTCCGCGTAATCCATTGTGATTATAGAGCAGGCGATCCGCTTGGCGCGGAACTCGCGAACTCCGCCTCCGCTCCGGCATCAGAGCATCGGCGCGACCACCGCCTATGCCCGATTCCGGACTTGATCCAGGCGACTTCTCCGTTATCTCAATTAATCCAGTACAGATACCTTGCCATGGCCCAGTCACCACCGGCGGCACGGAAGGCGGCACGGGCTTCCTCCCCCATCGCCGGAAGACGGGAGACCGGGTGCGCCCGGTTGATCGGGCGGCAGGACGCGCGCAGGCTGCCCGCAGCCAGGGGACGCGGGACAGGATTCATCATCAGGTGCCCGAGGTCGAGCCCCGCGCCGGGTTGACAGATTGCGGACGAAGATGCACCCGGCATCGCCAGCAGGGTCTTGCCGGCGAGCAAGGCGTCGACCTCGTCGAGGACGGCTTCCCAGGCCGCAAAGGTGCTCGCGCCGAGTTTGAGAGGGAAGCTGCTGTTCGTCTGCCACGGATTCGGGATCCACTCCTCGTGATTGTCGGTTTCCCGCTTCAACTCAAGCAGCGTTGCCCGCGAGGCCGCCCAGCCCGCCCGGATCCGCGCCGGGGAAGTCTTCGCCGCGCGCTCCCGATCCGTCAGCGTGATCATGTCCTCCGTTGTTTTTGCCTTGAAGTCGATGCGATAGCTGAGGACGTTATCGAGCATGCCCTCGAGAAAGTTGTGATAGGCCAGGAGCCACTGCACGTCCGCCTGATCGACGCTGATGAATGCGTCGCTGGTATTTCCCGCGTAATAGGCCGCATCGTCGCTGAGTGAAAAATTCGGCGTTGCCTGCGCATTGCGGCTTGGGGGCGCGAAGAAATGCCGCTCCCAGAGTTCGATCCTGCCGTCTCCGTTCAAATCGATTTGCCAGCGCGCCGGAGCAAGTCGCAGCGCGGCTTTGTCGATATGGATGGTTTCCAGCACTTGCCGCGTAGTCTTCAGTTCGCGCGCCATCTCGTCGAGCAGTCCCATGACTTCATTGACCGTGGTCTCCAGCGGCTGCGACGGCATCCCGTTGCGCTCGAAGCGACGATGGGCAAAGCTCGCAACCCGCTGCACCAGCCCGATGTCCCGACAGATGACGAAGGCGATTTTTTCGGCGCTGCCGCGCACGTTTTTCGCAGGCAGCTTGCCGAAGGTGTCACATGTCTTTTGCATGCCGCGATCGGAGGTGAAGTCGGGTACCGTCCTTGCCGTCGCGGGCGCCGCAAGGACTACGCCGGAGACCAGCGCCGCGATGCCAAACCAGATTTTCATGATGAAGCCCTTTCCGGAATTGCCATGTGGATTCATGGCGCCCGGACTATCGGGCAGAAATAACGCGGGATCAACATTTCGACATAAAGGATCGAATCTTGCGACGTAAAGTAGCGCCTTTCGATACCGCGGTACCACCATGGGATTCCCATCTCTCATCAAGTCCCTCAAACTGCACCTCCGGGTACGCGACCTGACCTATGCCGACACCGCTGCTGCCATCGGCATTTCCGAAGCGATGAAAAACTGTTCCTCACCGCGGCCTGCGCATTGAATCAGATGAGCCTGGACGACGTCGTAGCCACTTTCCGCATCGAGCGCAGCGAGTGCATCTCGCTGCTGCTGCGTCTTGAGCGCCTGGGAATCATCGAACTGCACCCCGGTGACCGGATATGCGTTGGAGTCGCCAGAACCTTTGCGTGGATTCCGAACGGCCCGATCATGCGCCACGTGGCGTCCCTGGCGGCCGACTATTTCGATTACCCGTTCACCGCACAAGGCGAGTTGATGAGGATCATCAACGTCCGCGTCTCGAAGCCTGCCGGCACCGCTCTTGTGGCCAGAATGGAGCAACTTGCCCGGGAGTACTCGGAACAGCACACGGCGGACTCGGTCCTGCCGCTCGAGCAGCGACCGGTACTCAGCATCTGTCTGGCGGCACGTCACTGGGAACCCGCTCTGTTCAGGCAGTGGCTCCGCCCGGACTGCGACTGAATCGCCCCGGCCGGACGCAGCCGATGCCCGACCGGGGTGTCGGACTGTTGTCCTGGACGCCTGCTCAGCCCGTCAGTTTGCGGTAGATCTCGGCGATTTTCCGCGGCAGCTTTTTGGCGTCGTCGATCACCGCGTAGTGCGCCGGGCCATAGAGCTGCGGCAGGTAGTCGGCGCCGTGGCGGTCGATGGTCACGCAGTAGCTGCGGATGC
>CAZYTN010000345.1:0-2687 GCA_964650115.1 uncultured Sulfuritalea sp. | reverse complement strand
TTCGGGGACGAAGGACAGCAGCACGGCGCCGGCGATCACGCCCCAGATGTTGCCCATGCCGCCCAGCACCACCATCGCCAGGATCATGATGGATTCATTGAGGACGAAGCTTTCCGGGCTGACGAAGGTCTGCATCGCGGCGAACATGCCGCCGGCGATGCCGCCGAAGGAGGCGCCCATGGCGAAGGCCAGCAGCTTGATGTTGCGCGTGTTGATGCCGCTGGCCTTGGCTGCAATCTCGTCCTCGCGGATGGCGACCCAGGCGCGGCCGATGCGCGAATCCTGCAGCCTGCGGTTGATGACAATGACAAGCAGCAGGACCAGCATCAGGAAATAGTAGTACTTGATCGGGCCGCTGAAGACCAGTCCGCCTAGCGTGTCGCTCGCGGAAAAGTTCAGTGGTCCGGCGTGGAAGGAATCGATGCGGTTGATGCCTTTCGGGCCGTTGGTGAGATTGACGGGCGAGGAAAGGTTGTTCATGAAAATGCGCACGATTTCGCCGAAGCCGAGCGTGACAATCGCCAGGTAGTCGCCGCGCAGGCGCAGCGTCGGCGCGCCAAGGATTACCCCGGCAAGGCAGGCCACGGCGGCGCCGATCGGCAGGATGATCCAGAAGGGCAGGTGCAGCCCGAAATGCGGCGAAGCCAGCAGCGCATAGACATAGGCGCCGACCGCATAGAACGCCACGTAGCCGAGGTCGAGCAGGCCGGCGAAGCCGACCACGATGTTGAGGCCCAGCGACAGCAGCACGAACAGCACGGCGAAATTGGTGATGCGCACCCAGGCGGTGCCGGCCGCAGCCAGCACGAAGGGCAGCGCGATCAGTGCGATGGCGACCAGGGCCAGGCCAAATTTTTCGCGCTTACCCATGTTCAGGCGCGCTCCGAAACGCGCTCGCCGAGCAGGCCGGAGGGACGGAATACCAGTACCAGGATCAGCATCAGGAAAGCGAAGACTTCCTGGTAGTTGCTGCCGAACAGCACGAAGTGGGCGCCGTCGGCGCAGCGCTCGCCCATCCAGCCCAGGGCGCCGGGCCAGCGGCAGACGTCGGTCAGGTCGCCGACGTAACCGGTGCCGAGCGCTTCGACCAGGCCGAGCAGGATGCCGCCGAGCATGGCGCCGGCGATGTTGCCGATGCCGCCCAGCACCGCTGCGGAAAAGGCCTTGAGGCCGAGGCTGAAACCCATCGTGTAGTGCGCGATGCCGTAGTAGGAACCGTACATCACGCCGGCGACGGCGCCGAGTCCGGCGCCGATGACGAAGGTGGCGGCGATTACGCGATTGGCATTGACGCCCATCAGGCTGGCGACGTGGACGTTTTCCGCCGTGGCGCGGATGGCGATGCCGAAACGGGTGCGATAGACGAACCAGGAGAGGCCGGCCATCATCAACAATGACAAGAGAATGATGGCGATCTGCACGCTGCTGATCGCCGCGCCGCCGAAGCCGAACACCCGGTTGTCGATGAGCTGCGGAAAGGCCAGCGGATTGCGGCCCCAGACCAGCAAGGCGAGGTGCTGCAGGATGATCGACATGCCGATGGCGGTGATCAGCGGCGCCAGTCGCGGTGCGTGGCGCAAGGGACGGTAGGCGGCGCGTTCGAGTAGATAGCCCAGCGCCATGCAGGCCGGAATCGCCGCCACGAAGCCGGCGAGGACAATCGCCAACGGCGGCATGCCGCTGCCGGCCAGCGCGGTGATGATGGAAAAGGCCACCATGGCGCCGATCATCACCACTTCGCCATGGGCGAAGTTGATCAACTGGATGACGCCGTAGACCATCGTGTAGCCCAGTGCGACAACGGCATACACGCTGCCGGTGGTGAGGCCGTTGATGATCTGCTGGAGCAGGATGTCCATGTTGCGTGCGTATCCAAAAAAACGGGGAAGCCGCCGGATGGCGACTTCCCCGTTCGTTTCCGCGAATGCTTACTTCTTCGCGGGAGCAGCGGGCGGAGCTGCAGCGGGAGCTGCCGCCGGAGCCGTCGGGGCCGCGGCAGGAGCCGGAGCAGCAGGTGCCGCAGCCGGAGCAGCAGGCGCAGCACCAGCCGCAGCCGGAGCGGGGGCGGCAGCCGGAGCGGGAGCAGCAGCAGGTGCCGGAGCGGTAGCCTGCGCGTACTCATCCAGAGTCATCGACTTGCCGCTCTTGAGGATGGCCACCGGCGTGATCTTGCCGTCCTTCAGGGTGAAGATCGTCATCTCGGCATCCTTGCGGTCGCCTTTTTCGTCGAACTTGATGTTGCCGCTGGCACCGTTGAAGTCGCTGGCGGCGAGTACCGGTAGATATTTCGCCGGATCCGGCGAATCGGCCTTTTTCATTGCGGCGATCAAGAGGTTGGCGGCATCGTAGGTGAAGGGCGAATACAGAATCGGATCGGACTTGAACTTGGCCTTGTAGGCGTCGAGGAACTTCTTGCCGGCGGCCTGCACCGGAATGCCCGCCTGCGAGCATACGAGACCTTCCGCGGCCGTTCCCGCCAACTCGGCCATCTTGTCGGTACAGGCGCCATCGCCGAAGGCGAATACGGCAGTCATCTTCAGTTCGCGCGCCTGCTTGAGCAGGGGGCCACCGGTGGCATCCATGCCGCCGTAGAACACGGCGTCAGGTTTCTTGCCCTTGACCTTGGTCAGCACGGCCTTCCAGTCCACCGTCTTGTCGGTGCCCTTTTCGCGCGGCAGAACCTTGAC
>CAZYTN010000344.1:0-2693 GCA_964650115.1 uncultured Sulfuritalea sp. | reverse complement strand
CGCCGCCGCCGGAAATGCCCTGCATCCGCTGCGGCGAATGCGCCAAGGTCTGCCCAGCCGAACTGCAGCCCTTTGAACTGTACTGGTTCAGCCGGGCAAAGATCTTCGGCAAGGCCCAGGAATACTCGCTCTTCGATTGCATAGAGTGCGGCTGCTGCTCCTACGTCTGCCCCTCGCGCATTCCGCTGGTGGATTACTTCCGCTTCGCCAAGGGCGAGATCTGGGCACGGGAAAAGGAAAAGGCCGCGGCCGACCTGGCCCGCGAGCGCTATGAATTCCGCCTTGCCCGCGAAGAGCGCGAGAAGGCCGAAAAAGCCGCCAAGCTTGCCGCCAAGACCGCCGCCGGGCGGGAAAAGGCCGCAGCCGCCATCGCCGTTGTCGACAAGCCGGCGACGAACCCCGAAGAAGACGCCAAGAAAGCCCTGATCGCCGCCGCGCTGGAACGCGCAAAGGCGCAGAAGGAGCAGGCCCATCCGGAAAATGTCAGCGACCTGACGCCGGAACAGCAGGCCGAAATCGCCGCCATCGAAGGCCGCCGCGCCGAGATCCGCGAAATGGCCAAGCCGCATCTGCGGCAGGATGACTGAACCGGACCGCAAGCCCTCGTGAATAACTCGCCCTACACCCTCAAACCCGCCAGCGTGCAATCGGTCATGCTGCGCGTGCTGCTTGCGCTGCTGCCCGGCATTGGCGCCTATGCCTGGTTCTTCGGCGCCGCCATCCTGCTGCAGATCGTGCTGGCCTCGCTCGCCGCGCTCGGCGCCGAAGCCGCGATGCTGGCCTTGCGCGGCAAGCCGCTGAAACCCTTCCTCAGCGACGGCTCGGCCCTGGTCACGGCATGGCTGATCGCGCTGACATTTCCCTCGATCGCCCCCTGGTGGCTGACCGTGCTCGCCACGCTGCTCGCCATCGTTGTCGCCAAGCATCTCTACGGCGGTCTCGGCCAGAACCCCTTCAATCCGGCAATGGTGGCCTTCGCCTTGATGATCGTCGCTTACCCGTCACTGATGTCGCAATGGCCCGCCGTCGGCTTCACCGACTTCGCGGCGCAATGGCAGGCGATTTTCGGCGCGCGCCAGCTTGACGCGATCACCATGGCAACGCCGCTCGATGTTCTGCGCACTGCCCTGCACACCGAGGAGGCCAGGGCCTCGGTCGCCGGCGTGCTGGGCAGCAACGCGGCGATCGGCAACATCGGCGGCAAGGGCTGGGAATGGGTTGCCGCCGGCTACCTCGCGGGCGGCCTGTGGCTGGTGCAGCAGCGCATCATCACCTGGCACCTGCCCACCGCTTTCCTGGCGACCCTGTTCGCCGTGGCCGGACTCGCCTCCCTGCTCAACCCAGACACCTTCGCCCCGCCGCTGTTCCACGTCCTCACCGGCGGCGCCATGCTTGCCGCCTTCTTCATCATCACCGATCCGGTATCCGGCGCCACCACGCCCAGGGGCAAGCTCATCTTCGCCGCTGGCGCGGCCCTGCTGACCTGGATAATCCGCAGCTTCGGCGCCTATCCCGACGGCATTGCCTTCGCCGTGCTGCTGATGAACATCGCGGCACCGTTGATCGACATGTATACCCAGCCGCCGGTATTCGGCCACAAGAAGCAGCACGGTGAGCGGCCATGAGCGAACCCATCGACGTCGGACAACGGGAACCGGGCGTGTTGCGCATCTCGATGCGTACGGCAGGCATCATGCTCGCCTTCACCCTGGTGTTCACCGCGCTGATGGCCGGCACCTACAAGGCCACGGCGCCGCTGGTCGCCGCCAGCGCCCTGGCCGAAAAGCTGCGCCTGATCGGTGACGTCCTTCCGCCGACGATGTATGACAATGATCTGATGGCCGACGCGATCACCCTGGCGCCGAACAAGTTGCTGGGACTCGACGACGACACGCGGCTGTGGCGCGCGCGCAAGAACGGCGCGCCGGCGGCGCTGGTGTTCGAGACCGCCGCAGCGGACGGCTATGCCGGACGGATCGGCCTGATGGTTGCCGTCGGCGCCGACGGCAAACTTCTCGCCGTGCGCGTCACCGCGCACAGGGAAACGCCCGGCCTGGGCGACTACATCGACCCGAAGAAGGATCGCAACAAGGCGCGGCCGTGGATCACCCAGTTCGGCAACCTCGGTTTCGACAGCGTGCCGCTCGAAAAATGGCGAGTGAAGAAGGACGGCGGCCATTTCGAGCAGATGAGCGGCGCGACGATTTCCGCCCGCGCCGTAACCAATGCCAGCGGCCGTGCGCTGGCTTGGGCCGTCGGTCACAAGGACCGCCTGTTCGCACTGCCGGCCAACGGCCGTTTCGAGGAGAAGGAAAAGCCATGAGCATCTACAAGGACATCGCCTTGAACGGCCTGTGGAAGCAGAACTCCATCCTCGCCCAGCTGCTCGGCCTGTGTCCGCTGCTGGCGGTGAGCAGCACCATGGTCAATGCGGTGAGCCTTGGCCTCGCAACCATTCTCGTCATGATGCTGGCCAACCTCGCCATCTCGGCACTGCGCGCGCTGATTCCCTACGAGATCCGCATTCCCGTGTTCGTCCTGATCATCGCCGCGCTGGTCACCGTGGTCGACCTGGCCTTCAACGCTTTCCTGCACGACCTCTACCTGGTGCTTGGCATTTTCATCCCGCTGATCGTCACCAACTGCATCGTGCTGGCCCGCGTCGAGGCCTTCGCCGCCAAGAACGGCCTGCG
>CAZYTN010000343.1:0-2696 GCA_964650115.1 uncultured Sulfuritalea sp. | reverse complement strand
CCCAGCATGCGCGCCAGGCGCAGGCCGCGCAGCGGGCGCACGCCGTGCTCGTAGAAGTGGCCGCCGTGAAAATCCGGGTCGGTCAGGATGGCCTGGCGGGCGACGTCGTTGAAGGCGATGTTCTCGGCCGAAAGCTTCGGTGCGGCGGCAATGACCAGGGCGTGGCGGATGCGCTCGGGAAAGCTCAGCGTCCATTGCATGGCCTGCATGCCCCCCAGGGAGCCGCCCATCACAGCCGCCCAGGCGTCGATGCCGAGGTGATCGGCAAGCCGCGCTTGCGCGGCGACCCAGTCCTCGACCGTGACCACGGGGAAATCGGCACCCCAGGGTTTGCCGGTGGCCGGGTTGGCGCTGGCCGGGCCGGTGGAGCCGTGACAGCCGCCAAGGTTGTTTACGCCGACGATGAAGAAGCGTTCGGTATCCAGCGGCCGACCGGGGCCGACGATGTTGTCCCACCAGCCGATGTTGGCGGGATTGTCCGCCGTATGCCCGGCGACATGATGATTTCCGGACAGCGCATGACAGACCAGGATGGCGTTGGATTTTGCGCTGTTGAGCGTGCCGTAGGTTTCATACACCAGATCGAAGGCCGGCAGCGTTCCGCCGCCCTTCAGCGCGAGGGGCTGTTTGAAATGCGCGCGCTGCGCGCCGACGACGCCGACACCGTTCATGGCTTACAGCTTATCAAGTTGTTCGCTGATTTTGTCAGCCTCATCGGACTTCAGGAGCCTGGCAACGCGCACGGCGAGCTGCGCGGCGTCGGACATCATGACCTGCTGCTTGACTTCTAGCAGTTGCGCCGGATGCATGGAAAACTCGCGCAGGCCCATGCCGAGCAGCAGCCGGGTCAGCTTCGGGTCGCCGGCCATTTCGCCGCATACCGCCACCGGCATGCCCACGCGCTGCGCGCTCTGGATGGTCAGCGAAATCAGCTTGAGCACGGCGGGATGCACGGGGTCGTAGAGGTGGGCCACGGAGCCGTCGGTACGATCGATCGCCAGCGTGTATTGGATCAGGTCGTTGGTGCCGATCGACAGGAAATCCAGGCGGCGCAGGAAAGGTCCGAGTGCCAGTGCCGCGGCGGGAATTTCAATCATGCCGCCGACTTCGATCGCGTCGAACTTTTGCCGCAACTCGCGCAGCTGAAGCTTGGCAAGTTCCAGGAGGCTCAAGGTCTGCTCGATCTCCTGGGCATGCGCCAGCATCGGAATCAGCAGGCGCACCTTGCCGTAGTGCGAGGCGCGCAAAATCGCCCGCAGTTGCACCAAAAAGAGCTGCGGTTCGGCCAGGCAGAAGCGAATCGCACGCAGGCCCAGGGCAGGGTTGGGCGCGGCGCGATTGCCGGCGCGATTGCGCAGCGCGCGGGCCTCCTTGTCGGCACCGATATCCAGGGTGCGGATGGTGACCGGCCGGCCGGCCAGCGCCTTGACGACGCTGCGGTAGGCCTCGAACTGCTCGTCTTCGTCGGGCAGCTCGTCGCGATTCATGAAGAGGAATTCGGTGCGGAACAGGCCGACGCCGTCGGCGCCGACTTCCTTCGCCCGCTCGGCGTCCTGCGGCAGCTCGATGTTGGCGTGCAGCTCGACATCCTCGCCGTCCAGCGTGCGCGGCCGGCCCGTTACCAATCGCTTCAGCTTGGAGCGCTCGAGTTCGAGTTCGGCCTTTCTGAGCCGGTATTCGGCCAGCACGCCCGAGTCCGGATCGACGATCAACACGCCGCGCGTGCCATCGACGATCAGCAGGTCATCATCCTGGATCAGCGGTCGGGCATGCTGCATGCCGACCACCGCCGGGATCGCAAGACTGCGCGCAACGATGGCGGTGTGCGAGGTGGAGCCGCCCAGATCGGTGACGAAGCCGCCGATCTTGAGGGTCTTGAACTGGATGGTGTCGGCCGGCGAAAGATCATTGGCGACCACGATCAGATCGTCGTCCGCCGCGCTCGCCTTGCGCTTCGCCAGCTTGCGCTGCTTGCCCTGCAGCACCTTGAGTACCCGCTCGACCACCTGCACGATGTCCTGCTTGCGCTCGCGCAGGTAGGCGTCCTCGAATTCGTCGAACTGGTCGACCACCAGTTGCATCTGCTGCACCACAGCCCATTCGGCATTGCAGCGGCGTTCGCGAATCAGTTCGCGCACGCCATCGGTGAGGGTGGGATCGGCGAGAATCATCGAGTGCAGGTCGACGAAGGCGGAAAGTTCGGCCGGGGCGCCGGGAACGCTGGCCTCCGCGCGCAGTGCGTCAAGTTCGGCGCCGGCGGTGGCCACGGCCTTGTCGAAGCGCTCCAGTTCGCCCGCCACATCGCGTTCGCGCAACTGGTAGTGGGCGACCTCCAGCACCGCATGCGAGACCAGGTGCGCACGCCCGATCGCGATGCCGCCGGAAACGGCCTGGCCGTGCAGGCTGAAGGTCATCGCGCCGCCCCGCCGCCGGGCCGCCCCAAGGCGGGGCAGCCACTGCCCGGAGCCGGCAGCATCGGCGAACCATCGTCACCCCCGCCCACGGGGGCGCAGGCAGGGTTTCGCGAAGCACTGCTTCGCGCTGCCGCAGCCGGCTGGCTGTGCAAAGCCGGCCGTGGAACAGGGCTGGGGGGTGGGTCGTTGCTGTTCACTCCGACTCTCCGAACTTGTCGGCGATGAGTTGCAGCAAGGCCTGCATGGCCTCTTCGGCGCGCTCGCCCTCGGTATCGACGATCA
>CAZYTN010000342.1:0-2702 GCA_964650115.1 uncultured Sulfuritalea sp. | reverse complement strand
CTGGAGGCCCTTCACGCTCATGATCGACAGCACCACCGATGAACTGCACACCGTCCGCGACTGGCTGCGCTGGACGGTCAGCCGCTTCAACGAGGCCGGCCTGTACTACGGCCACGGCACCGAAAACGCCTGGGACGAAGCCGTCTGGCTGATTCTCGCCACCCTGCACCTGCCGCGCGACACGCTCGAACCCTGGCTCGACGCCCACCTGACCAAGCCAGAACGCCTGGCGCTGCTCAACAACCTGCAGCAACGCGTGGTGCATCGCCTGCCGACTGCCTACCTGTTGCAGGAAGCCTGGCTCGGCGAATTCCGCTTTTACGTCGACCAGCGCGTCATCGTGCCGCGCTCCTATTTCGCCGAACTGCTGGAAGACGGCTTCGCGCCCTGGATCGAAGATCCGCAAGCCGTCGAATCCGCGCTGGATCTGTGCACCGGCTCGGGCTGCCTCGCCATCCTGATGGCCCATGCCTTCCCCCATGCCACGGTCGATGCCATCGACATCTCGCCCGACGCGCTGGTCGTGGCCAGTCGCAACATCGCCGACTACCACCTTGAAAAACGCGTCAAGGCCATCGAGTCCGACCTCTTCGCCACCGTGCCGGGCAAGCACTACGACCTGATCCTCTGCAACCCGCCCTACGTCACCACCGCCGCAATGGATGCCCTGCCCCCCGAGTACCGGCACGAACCGGCGCTGGCGCTGGCCGCCGGGCCGGACGGCCTCGACGTGGTGCGCCGCATCCTCGGCGAGGCGCACGAGCACCTCAACCCCGGCGGCGTCATCGCCATCGAGGTCGGCCACAACCAGGACCTGGTCACGGCGGCGTTTCCCGACCTGCCGGCCGTCTGGCTCGACACCGAGCATGCCGAAGGCAAGGTGTTTCTCGTCACGCGCGAGGACTTGTCGCGGACGCGCAAGCGGAGCGCCTGAAGTTAAACTCTCCGTTCCCGCATAGCACGCAGGCTTCAAGAATGACCTCCACACCGGCAAAATCCTCGTCGCGCAATGCCTTGCTCGGGACCATCAGCGCAAACTTCGCCGTCTTTCGCGAGTACCGGCCGCTGGCCCTGGGCATCCACAAGGCCATCAGCGAAAGAATGCCGGAAGTCGATACCGCGCAGCTCCGTCTGGCGATGCGGATGCACACGGCATCGACGCGTTACCTCAAAGCCTTGCTTGCCACCGGCGAGCGCTTCGACCTCGACGGCAATCCGGCGGGCGTGGTAACGGCGGAACAGCGCGAAGTCGCCGGCACGACATTGCGTGAGCGCTTCAGGAAAGTTGCCGAGCGCAGGAAGGCTGAGGAACAAGCGTTGAAGGCGGCACGGCAGGAACAGGAAGCGCAGCGACAGCGACAGGAAAAGCTGGCGCAACTCGCCGCCCGCTTCAACCTCCGCTGATTCCGAAGCACTGCGCATCGCCCCGCATCGGCTTGCGCTCCGCGCGCAACACCCGGGCGCCTTGCGCCGCCGTATCGCCAGCGCCGACTTTCCACACCGGCTATTTCCGGGCCAGGTCGATCTCGTCGCGGTGGCCGAAGCCCTGGCTGTTGTCGATGAAATGGAAGTGCTCGGGCACCAGCCTGTACCAGCGCACCCTGGCCAGCGCCTTGACGATGGCAGGCGGGACGTCGGCGACCGCGCCGACGATGGGGAATTTCTCGCCATAGAGATGCCGGGCGCGTTTTTCCTCTTCGCCCTGCAGTTCGACGACGCGGCCTTCGATTTGGATGCCCTTGATCTGCGACCACTCGCGATAATCTTCATGGATGGTGGCGGCGCAGCGGCTGTCCTGCGCCAGGTTGCGGCAGTGGCGCGTGTTCGGCGCGGAAAGAAAGATCAGCGAGGCGCCGTCGCTGGCGTAGAACACCGCCGCCGCCCAGGGGCCTTCCGCGCCCTGTGTGGCCAGCGTCATGACGTGGTGACCGGCGAGATAGGCGGCCACCAGCTGCGGCAGAAGCGCCGGCATCAACGGGTGTAACGCCCGACGTTACGGAGTCTGGTCATGGCCGCACTCTCACTGTGTCCTCTCCTCCATCGTTTATTATAGGCGCATATCCGGAAGGCCGTTGCCATGGAAGACAGGAAATGAGCTTTCGGCCCCTCGCCCATTCCCGATTTCGACATGCCATCGAAGCAGGCCTTCTGCACTGCCGCGAAATATTGCAGCGCATCAAGTGCGGATGGTCTGAACCGTGGGTTATCTTCTTCGCTCCGGGCTCACGCCCGAATCCGACTACTATGATATTTACAGCAATGGACTGAACGGAGTTGACACATGGAAAAGGCAAAAGACATCAAGCTGGTCATCCTCGACGTCGATGGCGTCATGACCGACGGCCGCGTCGTGATCGACGACAACGGCGTGGAATCCCGCAACTTCGACATCAAGGACGGCATGGGCATCGTGGTCATGATGATGTCCGGCATCGAAGTGGCGATCATCACCTCGAAGAAGTCCGTTGCCGTGCGCCATCGCGCCGAGGAACTGAAAATCAGGCGCTTCCACGACGGCGTCGGGAAGAAGACCGAGCCTTACGAGCAAATGCTCAAGGAAATGAACATTACCGAGGCCCAGGTCGCCTACGTCGGCGACGACCTGGTCGACCTGGCGATCATGAAACGCGTCGGCCTGCCGATCGCGGTGGGCGACGCGGTCGAGGACATCAAGAAGCACGCCGCCTACGTCACCAAGGCGC
>CAZYTN010000341.1:0-2706 GCA_964650115.1 uncultured Sulfuritalea sp. | reverse complement strand
AGGGCGGCGAGCGCCCCGGCGGCCTGGCCGCCATCCGGCGCGCGGTGGAGATCCGCGAAAAGCTGGCGGCGGAGAACTTCGCCGCCTACGCCCCCGCCCTGGCCGCGAGCCTCAACAACCTGTCGATCCGCCTGGCCGAGGGCGGCGATTTGGCCGAAGCCCGGACGATCCTGCAACGCGCCATCGAAATCCTCCGGCCCTTTGCCCTGCCTGGCACCGTGCATGCGGAGCGCCTGCCCGGGATGGAGCGGCGGCTGGCGCAGTGGGGGTAAGGAAGGAAGCGGTCGTCTGGTGCCGGAAACCGTGGTCTGTCCGCTATTTTTCTCTTTTCGTTTCCCCATTTTTTTGTTGCCAATTATAAGTAATCGGCTAGAATAGCAGTCATTATTCCTACGACAAAAGGTGCAGTCATGGCAATCACGGCAGACACCATCGACCATACGACCCTTGCCCGCCTCGTGGAGGCCGGGGTCGTGCGCGGTGCCGATGTCATCGGCCACGGCAGCGGCTGGGGTGTCGTCGTCAGGTACGGCAAGACCGAGCGCGCACTCGCCGCCAGGCGGGGGGCCGTGCGGACGTTCCGCAAGTTTGAAACCCTTGTCTCCTACCTCAAGGAGCTGGGGATTTCCCAATACAACGTCAACGCCGCCGACTTCGATCCGCAGGTGCTCAAGACAAGCCGCGTGAGGCCCGACGCCTCGGAGCGGATGCGCAGCGCCTTCGAGGCCAAGGCGTACGCCGATTGGGTGCGTGAGAAGGTTGCCGAGTCGCTGGCCGATCCACGGCCCAACATCCCCCACCGCCAAGTCTTGGACGAGGTTCAAGCCCTGATCGACTCGAAACGGAAGCAGCATGCAAGCAAGGCCGCGTCTTGAATGGCGTCCGCAGGCCAGCGCCGATCTGTTGGAGATTGTGGCCTACATCGCGGACGACAACCCCGACGCCGCCCAGGAGCTGAAAGACGAGATCGAGGCCAAGGCCGACAAGCTGCCCGATCACCCCGGGCTCTACAAGCCATCGGTTCGCGTCAAAGGCATGCGCGAGCTGATCGTGCGAAGCAATTACATCGTGTTCTACCGCGAGTCCCCCGAGCTGGTGGAGATCGTGAACGTAGTCCATGCCCATAGGCAGTGGCCACCGAAAAGGAGCAAGGCATGAGCTTTGACGTTGACCGCTTCACGGAGCTGGCCAGGCAGGCGGTTCAAGAGGCCATGGCGGGCCACCACGCTGCAGGCCGGGCAACGTGCCACGGTGACGATCGGGGCTAGAATCCAGCGTCCACAATGAGCAAAAGGTCCGAGATGATCGATCGCGCCCTAGTCATTCCGATTCTCCAGCGTCTGCAAAACGAAGCGCCGCTGGATCCCGACCCGGCCGACCCCGATGCCGCACGGGACTACAAGGATCTGTACATCGAGGATTTGCACGCCGCCCAAGGCGACGTGGCAAAGCGCCTGGGCACCAAGATCGAATGCTCGGTAGGCAGTCGCAACGTCTATCTCTTCTCCGGCACCATTGGTTCAGGCAAGAGCACGGAACTGCGTCGCCTGGCCAACAACCTGCGTGAAACCGGGCACTACGCCATCGTCGTCAACGCAATGGAGTACCTGAATCCGCAGGTGCCGGTCGGCGTCGTCGATCTGCTGATGGCAATGGCGCTGGGCGTGTGGGAGGCGTGGGCCAAATCGCAAGGCATCGATCCCAACGACGGCGAGCGCTGGAACTGGTTGATCTCCTTGTTGCAGGCACGGCCGGAAGGCAAGGAACTGGAGCTTTCCGGCGGTCCGGTCAAATTGAAAATGGCTCTCAAGGCCAACCCCACTTTCCGCGAGCGTTTGCGCAAGTACTTCGAATTCAGCCTGGATCAACTGGTGAGCGAAATCAACCGCTTCTTTGCCAATCTGGCCCTGGAGATTCGCGAAAAAACCCGCCGCACGGATGCCGCCAAGCGGGTCGTGATCGTCGATTCGCTGGAGCATTTCGGTGGTCAGGCGACGCCCGGCCAACCCGACGAAGTGCTCGCCAGCCTGCTGGGCATTTTCAACACCTTCAATGCCTACCTGCGGCTGGACGGCTGGAGCGTGATTTATTCCGTTCCGCCTCTGCTGCACAAACTCGCGCCGGGAGTGGCCGCCACCTTCGGCATGGCCACCACCTACTATCTGACCAGCGCCCACGTTTTCCATGACCGCAGCACGGCGCCGGACAACGACACGATAGACAGCAAGATGATTCCGCTCTTGTTACGTCGCCTGGGGACGGAGCAGCCCGCATTGATTGGCAAGAACGAGCTGCGCGGCATTGTGCAGATGACCGGCGGCGATCTGCGCGACCTGCTGCGCACACTGCGTGCCGCGCTGCTCGCCGGGCTGACGGACAATCGGTTTCCCGTCGACCAGGCGCAGTTGGAGAAGGTCTACAACGACTTGCGCCGCCCCTATCTGCCGCTGCCGCAGGACACCGCCAAGCGCCTGTGCCAGATCCACAGCGACAAGGAGGCTCGTTTGGCGACGGCCGCCGACTGGCAACTGGTGATCAGCGATCTGGCGCAAAAAAGGGTGCTGTTCTATCTCAACGGCACCGAATGGTACGACGTGCATCCCTTATTGCGCGGTCCGCTGGAGGCACAAACCACCTCCTCGATTACCACCCGCTAGTGTTTAATTGCATTAACAGGCGATAGTATTATGATACCCACTCCGCTTG
>CAZYTN010000340.1:0-2710 GCA_964650115.1 uncultured Sulfuritalea sp. | reverse complement strand
TGATGGCCTCGGCCTCGACCACCGCCGCCTGGCGCGATTCGAGACCGGATTCGACGATCTGGCCGAGATCGTCGAGGGTGTAGAGAAAGACGTCATCCAGCCGGGCGACCTCCTCCTCGATGTCGCGCGGCACGGCCAGATCGACCATTACCATCGGCCGGTGGCGACGCGCTTTCAGGACGCGCTCGACCAGGCCCAGACCGATGATGGGCAGTGAACTGGCGGTGCAGGACACCACGACGTCGTAGTCCGCCAGACGCTCGCCGAGCTGTTCCAGGCGCATGGCGTCGCCGCCGAAGCGCGCCGCCAGATCGGCGCCGCGCTCCAGCGTGCGATTGGCAATGGTCAGACGCATGGGTTTGTGCGCGGCGAAATGCGCGGCACAGAGTTCGACCATCTCGCCGGCGCCGATGAACAACACCTTTTGTTCCGCCAGGTTGTCGAAAATGCGCGCCGACAAATGCACGGCAGCAGCGGCCATGGAAACCGTGTTGGCGCCGATCGCGGTGGTCGAGCGCACTTCCTTGGCCACCGCAAAGGTGCGCTGGAACAGCTTGCCCAGCAGCGTACCCATGGTGCCGGCCTCTTCGGCGGCACGTGCCGCCTGCTTCATCTGGCCGAGGATCTGCGGCTCGCCCAGCACCATCGAATCCAGCCCGGCCGCGACGCGGAACATGTGGCGCACGGCATCCTGCTGCGGATGCTGATACAGATAGGGGTGAATCTTCTGCGGCGACAGCGAGTGGTACTCGGCCAGCCAGTCCGCCGCACCCTGCGGGTGGTCGGCCGCGCAATACAGTTCGGTGCGGTTGCAGGTCGACAGGATCGCCGCTTCGCGCACCGATTTGGCCCGCAACAAGTCGTGCAAAGCCTGGCCCATGCGCGACGGGTCGAACGCCACCTGCTCGCGTACCGCCAGCGGGGCTGTATGGTGATTGATGCCCAGAGCGAACAACTGCACGGCGATATGACCTTGAAACGCGACGAAAAATTCCGGCAGGACGTATTAGAAACCGATCGGACCCAAACAACAAGGCCGGTTGCCGGCCGGCAAGCCCCGAGGTCGGGATTATCCCACCAGGGGATACCGTCTGCGGCGCGGTGACGCAGACATATATTGGGGTGGCGCGGCCTTCGGGCGGCGCGGCGCCATGCGCCAAGCCTCCGTTCCAAGTGCGTGACCACGTCCAAACAGGTAAAATCCGCCGCTTTCGTGCCGCCCGGCAGTGAATCGGCCCGTCGCGCGCCGTACCGCCGGCGCCGACTTCTGGAGAATTTCAGTGCAACTCGTCTGTCTCGATCTCGAAGGCGTACTCGTTCCGGAAATCTGGATCGAGTTCTCCAGGCGCACCGGCATCCCCGAACTTTCCCGCACCACGCGCGATGAACCGGACTACGACAAGCTGATGAAATACCGGCTGGACCTGCTGAAAACCCACAAGCTCGGCCTGCCGGACATCCAGAAGGTGATTTCGGACATGGGGCCGATGGCCGGCGCCAGGGACTTTCTCGACGCCCTGCGCCGCGATTATCAGGTCATCATCCTGTCCGACACGTTTTACGAATTCGCCATGCCGCTGATGGCGCAGCTGAACATGCCGGTGCTGTTCTGCCACAAGCTGGAAACGGACGCCTCCGGCTTCGTGGTGAACTACCAGCTGCGCATGCCGAACCAGAAAATGGAGTCGGTCAGGCGCTTCAAAGAATTGAACTTCAAGGTGATCGCCGGAGGCGACTCCTACAACGATACCGCCATGCTGGCCGAGGCCCACGCCGGCATCCTGTTCCATCCGCCGCAGAACGTGATCGACGAATTCCCGCAGTTTCCGGTGACCATGAACTACACCGAGCTGCGCGCCGAAATCGACAAGGCTTCGGCCCGCATCTGATGCACGCATCTAATGCATAAAGCGCGCTTTTATACGCTGACCGCCTCCTGCCCCGACCAGGTCGGCATCATCGCGCGCGTCACCGGCTTCATCGCCGAACACAAGGGCTGGATCCTCGAATCCAGCTTCCACGCCGACGAAGCGACGGAAATGCGCGACGTCCGCTACTTCATGCGCATCGAAGTCAAGGCCGATTCGCTGCCCTTCCATCTCGCCGAGTTCCGCAGCCGCTTCCAGCCGCTGGCCGACGAGTTGCAACTCGACTGGCGCATCAACGATTCGGCGGTCAAGAAACGGGTCGTGGTGCTGGTGTCGAAACAGGAACATTGCCTCTACGACCTGCTGGCGCGCTGGCAGTCGAAGGAACTCGACATCGAGATCGCTTGCGTCATTTCCAATCACGACAGCTTCAGGGGCTTCGTCGAGTGGCACGGCGTCCCGTTTCATCACGTTCCGGTGCCTGCCGACAACAAGGCCGCCGCCTATGCCGAGGTACAGCGCCTGTTCGAGGAAGTGCATGGCGACACCATGGTGCTGGCGCGTTACATGCAGATACTGTCGCCCGAGCTGTGCGCCGCCTATCCGGGGCGCATCCTCAACATCCACCACAGCTTCCTGCCGTCGTTTGTCGGCGCCAAGCCCTACCACCAGGCCTACACGCGAGGCGTCAAGCTGATCGGCGCCACCTGCCACTACGTCACCGCGGACCTCGACCAGGGCCCGATCATCGAGCAGGACGTGATCCGCATCGACCACTCGGATTCGGTCGAGGACATGGTGCGCTACGGCAAGGACATCGAAAAGAACGTGCTGGCGCGCGG
>CAZYTN010000339.1:0-2712 GCA_964650115.1 uncultured Sulfuritalea sp. | reverse complement strand
CGTTCCTTGGATTCGCGAGCGCCAAGCCAGCAGGCGGCGCAGGTGGCGACGATGTCCTGGCCCGGCAGATGGGTTTCGGCCTGGGCGAAGTTGCGCGCGTTGATCGCGATGCGCGGCAGTTCGCCGCCTTCGCAATAGCCAACCGAGGCGCCGCAGCAGTTCCAGTCGGGGATCTCGGTCAGCTTGATGTCGAGCTTCTTGCACATCGAGTTGGTCGATACCAAGTAGTTCGAGGCCGAAGCCTTCAGCTGCGAGGAGCAGCCAGGGTAGAACGCGTATTCTTTCTTTGCCATTTGTCTTGCCTCCTCAGGCGCTGAAGCCCTTCTTGCGATCCTCGATTTCCTTGGCCTTGGCGATGATGGCGTGGAATCCCTTGAGATCCTTGACGCCGTGGCCACCGAAGATTTCCATGGGATTGAGGCGCTTGGCCAGGAACAGGCCGAGGCCGATGCTCTGCATGCCCAGCGCCTCCTTGATGCCGGACACCAGACCACCCCGGAAGTAGTGACGCAACGTCAGCGTCAGTTCATTGACGCGGCCCTTCTTGATCGCGTTGTTCCAGAACAGGGTGGCGAACTCGCGCGTCGGCTGGCCCTTGGGGGCGATGCCGAGGCGATGCGCGTAGTTGGCCAGGCCATGCATGATGTGGGTGATCGGCAACTGGCGCGGGCAGCGCACCATGCAGTTGTAGCAGGAGGTGCACATGAACATCGAGTCGGAACCCAGCACCTCGTCGCGCTTGCCGGCGCGGATCATCATGAAGATTTTCTGCGGCGAATGTTCCCAGTCGGGGCCGAAGGGGCAGGAGCCGGCGCAGACGCCGCACTGCATGCACATCTTGACCATGTGGCCTTCTTCGACGTTGGCCTCGACTTCCTTGAGGAAGTTGTTGCGGTAACGTTCGACGGCCGATTGATTTGCGGTAGTCATCTATTGCATCTCCAGGTGTCGCCCGGCGCAAATGCGGAAACTGTGCCGAGCGTAGCGAGCAAATTTCGCCCCCCGCCCCGGGGCGGGGGGGCGGAGGCGGGGTTTCGCAATGCACTGCATTGCGCCGCCATAGCCGGCCGGCTGTGCAAAGCCGGCCGTGGAACGGGGGTGGGGGGCCTTAAGAACGAGGCTGGTTTTCATGATCGGAGGTGTAGCCGACGCATCGTGGAAATCAGCCGAAGCCCTTCATGGGCGACGGGCCGAGCTTGTCGAGTTCGGCGACGTAGTCGTTGATCAGCTTGACCACACGGGCGTTGTCGGTGATCGCGACCTCCGTTGTCTGCACCCGCTCGGGTTCGAGGCCGAGCTGCTTCAGGGTATCGCCGATCTTGCTCATGCGGTAGTGCGCGAGTTCCGAGCCCTTGACGAAATGGCACTGGTAATCGTCGCCCTTCTTGCAGCCCATCATCATCACGCCGTCGTAGCCCGAGTTCATCGCGTCGGTGATCCAGATGGTGTTCACCGAGCCGAGGCAGCGTACCGGAATGATTCGCACGAAGGCGGAGTAGGTCATGCGCGCCAGGCCCGCCATGTCCAGCGCCGGGTAAGCGTCGTTCTCGCAGGCCAGGACCAGGATGCGCGGCTTCTCTTCGTCCTCCTCGGGGATCTCGATCGCCTTGACCTGACTGCCGACGGTATCCACCGAGTAGTTCTCGAAAGAGATCACGCGCACCGGGCAGGCACCCATGCAGGTACCGCAGCGGCGGCAGCGTTCCTCATTGAACTTCGGGAAGCGGCGCTCGTCCTCGTCGATCGCGCCGAAGGGGCACTCGACCGTACAGCGCTTGCACTGGGTGCAGCCTTCGAGGCGTGCCGTGGGGAAGGACAGGTCGCCCGAGCGCGGATGCGCGGCGCGGCCGACGGCGGCGTTCTCGACGGCCTGGATCGCCTTCAGCGCGGCGCCGGTGGCATCGTCCGTGGCTTGCAGGATGTCCATCGGTCTGCGCACCGGGCCGGCGGCATAGATGCCGGTGCGACGTGTTTCGTAGGGGAAGCAGATAAAGTGCGAGTCGGCGAAGCCATGCTTGAACTGCGGTACGTCCGGGCCCTGGCGATAGTCGAGATTGAGGATCGAAATCGTCTTCATCTCGTCGCGCGCGGCCTTGGCCGCGGCGTCGCCACCTTCGGCAGCGGTGACCACCGGGTTCCAGGCTTCGAGGTCGACGCCGGCATTGGGCACCTGGCCGGTGGCAAGCACCACGAGGTCGGCGGCAATGGTGTTCTCTTCGTCGAGGATCAGGTCCTTGAACGTCACTGCACAACTATCGCCGCCGATGACTTTGCTGGCCTTGCCCTTGGTGAAGATCACGCCGCATTCCTGGGCGCTGCGGTAGAAGTCCTCACCCATGCCCGGCACGCGCAGATCCTGATACACGATCACGGTGTCGATGTCGGGGTTCTGGTCCTTGAAGTAGGTCGCCTGCTTGATGCTGGTGCCGCAGCAATGGCCCGAGCAGTAGGACAGATGCGTGCCCGTGTCGTCACGCTGGCCGGCGCACTGGACGAAGACGACGGATTTCACTTCCTTGCCGTCGGCTCGCTTGATGGCGCCGCCATTGGCTGTCTTGGCGAGCGCTTCGAGGCCGGCCTGGTCGACCACGTTGGCTTGACCGCCGCCGAGTTCCGGCAGCTTGGTCACATCGTAGGTGGTGAAACCCGTGGCCTGGACGATGGCGCCGACGGTTTCCTCGGTGACGGTGCCCGATTCCTGCGCGACCTGGA
>CAZYTN010000338.1:0-2715 GCA_964650115.1 uncultured Sulfuritalea sp. | reverse complement strand
CCTCGATGCTGCTTTGCGCCGCGGAACGCGATGCCGCGCCACCAACGTGGAAGGTGCGCATCGTCAGCTGCGTACCCGGCTCACCGATCGACTGGGCGGCGATAACGCCAACCGCCTCACCGGCATTGACCAGGGAACCGCGACCCAGATCGCGACCGTAACACTTGGCGCACAAACCGTAACGGGTTTCGCAGGAAAGCGGGCTGCGTACGCGAACCTCATCAATGTCCAGCAATTCAATTGCATCCACGGCATCTTCATTCAGCAGGTAGCCTGCAGGGAAAAGCACATCCTGCGTATCGGGATGAATCACATCATTTGTGGCGACGCGCCCGAGAATACGCTCGCGCAGGGGCTCGATCACCTCGCCGCCCTCCACCAGCGCCTTCATGGCGAATCCATTCTGGGTACCGCAATCGTCTTCGATCACCACCAGATCCTGCGTAACGTCGACCAGACGCCGGGTCAGATACCCTGAGTTGGCAGTCTTCAGTGCAGTATCGGCCAAGCCCTTGCGTGCGCCGTGGGTCGAAATGAAGTACTGCAGGACGTTGAGTCCCTCACGGAAGTTCGAGGTAATCGGAGTCTCTATGATCGAGCCATCCGGCTTGGCCATCAGGCCGCGCATACCGGCCAATTGGCGAATCTGTGCGGCAGAACCACGCGCGCCGGAGTCGGCCATCATGTAAATGGAGTTGAAAGACTCCTGGTTTACCTGTCTGCCATCTGCACCGGTCACCGTCTGGTGGGCGAGTTGATCCATCATGGCCTTGGCCACCTGATCGCCGGCGCGGCCCCAGATATCAACCACCTTGTTATAGCGTTCGCCGACCGTGACAAGGCCTGAAGTGTATTGCTTTTCGATTTCCTGGACCTCGGTTTCTGCCGCGGCGATCAAGGTGTGCTTCTGCGTCGGTACCAGCATGTCATCGACGCAAATCGATATGCCGGCCCGGGTCGCCAGGCGGAAGCCGGCTTGCATCAACTGGTCGGCAAAGACCACTGTCTCTTTCAACCCGCAACGACGGAAACTCTCGTCGATGAGTTTGGAGATCTCCTTCTTCTTGAGCGGCTTGTCAATCACCTTGAACGGCAGGCCACGAGGAAGAATCTCTGAGAGCAGCGCACGGCCTGCAGTCGTGGAATAGCGGGCAATCTTCGGCTGCCACTGCTTGTCCGCGTCGAGTACATACTCGCAAATACGCACTGTGATGCGCGCATGCAGATCAATCTGACGCGAATCGACGGCGCGGGTTATTTCGGCGATGTCCGCGAACATCATGCCGTTGCCACGGGCGGATACATTCTCGCGGGTGGCGTAGTAAAGGCCCAGCACGACGTCCTGCGAGGGCACAATGATCGGTTGACCGTTGGCGGGCGACAGGACGTTGTTCGAGGCCAGCATCAGCGTACGGGCTTCCATCTGTGCTTCGAGAGAAAGCGGGATGTGCACCGCCATCTGGTCACCGTCGAAGTCGGCGTTGAATGCCACGCAAACCAGCGGATGCAACTGGATCGCCTTGCCTTCGATCAAGGTCGGTTCGAAAGCCTGGATGCCGAGGCGGTGCAGGGTCGGGGCGCGGTTGAGCATCACCGGATGTTCGCGGATGACTTCCTCAAGGATGTCCCAGACCACCGGCGTTTCGGCTTCGACTTCCTTCTTCGCCGCCTTGATGGTGCTGGCAATGCCCATCTTTTCAAGGCGCTCGAAGATGAAGGGCTTGAACAGTTCGAGCGCCATCTTCTTCGGCAGGCCGCACTGATGCAGTTTCAATTGCGGGCCGACGACGATGACGGAACGACCGGAGTAGTCCACGCGTTTGCCCAGCAGATTCTGGCGGAAACGACCGCCCTTGCCCTTGATCATGTCGGCCAGCGACTTCAGCGGACGCTTGTTGGCGCCTGTCATGGCCTTGCCGCGGCGACCGTTGTCGAGCAGCGAGTCGACGGCTTCCTGCAGCATGCGCTTTTCGTTGCGAACGATGATGTCAGGTGCCTTCAGTTCGAGCAGGCGCTTGAGACGGTTGTTGCGGTTGATGACACGCCGATATAAATCGTTAAGATCGGAGGTGGCGAAACGGCCGCCATCGAGCGGAACCAGAGGACGCAGGTCAGGCGGCAGTACCGGCAGCACCTCGAGAATCATCCACTCCGGCTTGATGCCCGACTGCTGAAAGCCTTCGAGCACCTTGAGTCGCTTGGAAAGCTTCTTGCTCTTCGCTTCGGATCCGGTGGTCTCCAGTTCCTGGCGCAGGGTCTCGACCAGGCGGTTGAGATCAAGGGTACGCAGCAGTTCGCGTACACCCTCGGCACCCATGACGGCGGTGAAATCGTCGCCGTACTCTTCGACCTTGGCCAGGTAATCGTCTTCAGTCAGCAACTGCGCGCGATTGAGCGGCGTCATGCCTGGATCGACGACGACAAAAGCCTCGAAGTACAGAACGCGCTCGATGTCGCGTAGCGTCATGTCGAGCACCATGCCGAGACGGCTCGGCAGGCTTTTCAGGAACCAGATGTGCGCGGTCGGCGATGCGAGTTCGATGTGCCCCATGCGCTCGCGCCGGACTTTCGACTGGGTGACTTCAACGCCGCACTTCTCGCAAATCACGCCACGGTGCTTCAGGCGCTTGTACTTGCCGCACAGGCATTCGTAATCCTTGACCGGGCCGAATATCTTGGCGCAGAACAAGCCGTCGCGTTCCGGCTTGAATGTGC
>CAZYTN010000337.1:0-2718 GCA_964650115.1 uncultured Sulfuritalea sp. | reverse complement strand
CCGCGGGCGTGGAACTTGTCGGTGGAAATGCCGATCTCGGCGCCGAGGCCGTATTCGAAACCGTCGGCAAAGCGCGTCGAGGCATTCACCATGACCGAGCCCGAATCCACTTCGCGCAGGAAGCGCATGGCGTTGGTGTAGTTCTCGGTGACGATGGCGTCCGTGTGCTGCGAGGAATACTTGTTGATGTGCTCGATGGCCTCGTCAAGACCGGCGACGATCTTGACCGAGATGATCGCGGCGAGGTACTCGGCGTACCAGTCTTCTTCCGTCGCCGCGACGGCCTGCGGCACCAGCTTGCGGGTCTCCTCGCAGCCGCGGATTTCGACGCCGCGGGCAGTGAGCATGGCGCAGAGAGTCGGCGCCAGCGACACGGCGACGGCGCGCGCGATCAGCAGCGATTCGGCGGTGTTGCAGGTGCCCAGGCGCTGGGTCTTGGCGTTTTCGAGGATGTTGAGTGCCTTGGTCGCGTCGGCGGCATCATCGACATAGACGTGGCAGTTGCCGTCGAGGTGCTTGATCACCGGCACCCGGGCGTCCTTCGACACGCGTTCGATGAGACCCTTGCCGCCGCGCGGTACGATGACGTCGACATACTCGGGCATGGCGACGAGATGGCTCACCGCCTCGCGGTCGGTGGTTTCGATGACCTGCACCGCCGTCTCCGGCAAACCGGCGGCGGCCAGACCGATACGCACGCAGGCGGCGATGGCCTGGTTGGCGCGCAGGGCTTCCTTGCCGCCGCGCAGGATCGCGGCATTGCCCGACTTCAGGCACAGCGCGGCGGCATCCGCCGTGACGTTGGGGCGGGCTTCGTAGATGATGCCGACCACGCCCAGCGGCACGCGCATCTTGCCGACCTGGATGCCGGACGGACGGCGCTTCATGTCGCTGATCTCGCCGATCGGATCGGGCAGGGCCGCGACTTGTTCCAGTCCCTGCGCCATGGCTTCGATACTCTTTTCGGTCAGCGTGAGGCGGTCGATCATCGCCGCGTCGAGGCCATTGACGCGCGCTTCGGCGACATCGGCGGCGTTGGCCGCGAGCAGTTCGTCGCGCCGTTTCCGAATCGCTGCGGCCATCGCCAGCAGCGCGGTGTTCTTGGCCGCAGTCGAGGCGCGCGCCGTGGCGCGCGAGGCTGCCCGCGCCTTGCGACCGACTTGCTGCATGTAGTCCTTTACGTCCATTACCGTGTCCTAAGTTGCGTCAGCCCGGTATTAGGCAGATCGTCTTGCGCGCTCTGGGCAAAGCGAATCCTTGCCATCAACCGGAAGCTTTGGCTTGCAATGCGGCCCGCCTCCGGGGCTTGATGGCTGCCATGTCCATCAAGGCGACCCGTCCGGCGCGTTCATCCGCGAGCCCCTTGGCGATATCGGCTTTCAAGCTTGCCAGATTCTCGACCCGTACCGTTTGATAGGCCTCGAAAAGGCGCAGGGCTTCGCGGATCACTTCGCTGGCGGAACCGTACAGACCGGAGGCGACATGCTCGCGGACCCGGTGTTCAAGCTCGGGGGGCAGGGAAACGTTGAGCGACATGGCAATCTCCATGTATGTCAGAGATTGACATTCTAGCGCTGTTTCAGCGCGACACAGGCGGGTCCCACCGTGCCGCCAGCGCCTACTTTCCTCACTCTGATAATGGGCTACTTTTTCTCAAACGCGACAAGGTGCTCGGCTAACGGCTTTGTGCGCGGGTCAGGCGCAGTGCCATTTGCAGAAACTCGTCCCAGATGTCGCCGCGCGCCAGACCCTTAATCATGCGGTCTATCTTCGCTGCGTGCAAGAGGGCGCGCTGTTTCGTCGCGGGCGCCGAGGCGCTGCGGGCTTCGGTGGCCAGCGCCCAAAGCACCAGCGGCGGCGCGGCATCCTCGCCCTTGAGGCCCTCCAGGGTGCGTGCGGCACGCACCGTGTCGCGGGCCTTGAGGGCGTCGCGCAGGTCCGACACATCGTAGCGGGCGACGTTCATCACGGCGGCCTCGATCTGTTCCAGCGAAACTTCGCCGGGCGGATAGAGCAGGCCGAGCTTCTGTATCTCCTGGTGCGCCGCCAGCAGATTGCCTTCGACATGGGCGGCGATGAATGCCAGCGCCTCGCGCGGCGCGCTCTGCTTTTGCCGCGCCATGCGCTCGGCGATCCACTGCGGCAGGCGCGCAGGTGGCGGCGCGTTGCATTCGATACCGATCCCGGCATTCGACAGGGCGGTGACCCAGGCGGCTTTCTTCGCCTGCCAGTCGAGTTCGGGCAGCGTGATCAGGGTGACGATGCCGTGGCCCAGGGTCGAGATGTAGCGCTGCAGGGCCTCGCTGCCTTCGCGCCCCGGCTTGCCCGAGGGAATGCGCAGATCGACCAGTTTGCTGCCGCCGAACAGCGACAAGTTGCCGGCGGCGAGAAAGAGTTCGTCCCATTTGAAGCCGGTGCCGACGACGATTACCTCGCGTTCCTCGAAGCCCTGTTTGCGCGCGGCGGCGCGGATCGCGTCGGCGGCTTCGATGACCAGCAGCGGCTCGTCGCCGTGCAACAGATAGATCGGGGCCAGCGGCTTTTCGAGGTGCGCCGCGAGCTGGTCGGGCCGCAACTGCACGTTCGCTACTCTTCGGCCTTGACCGGATTCAGTTTCGCGGTCGCCAGCCGGCGCATCAACTGCTGCACCAGGTCGTTCTGGATGTCGCGCCAGAGCAGCGCTTCTTCCGATTCCTTGGAGAGCACCAGATCGTCGTT
>CAZYTN010000336.1:0-2722 GCA_964650115.1 uncultured Sulfuritalea sp. | reverse complement strand
TGTCGGATGCTCAGGCCCAGGCGATCCTCGAACTTCGCCTGCAGCGCCTGACCGGTCTGGAACAGGACAAGATCGTCGCCGAGTACAAGGAGGTGATGGATCAGATTGCCGACCTGCTGGACATCCTGGCCCGCCCGGAACGCATCACGACGATCATCGGCGAGGAACTGGCAGCCGTGAAGGCGCAGTTCGGCGACGCGCGGCGCTCTGAGATCGTCCTCAGCACGGCCGACATCAATCTTGAAGACCTGATCGTTCGCGAAGACATGGTCGTCACGCTGTCGCATACCGGCTACATCAAGCGCCAGCCCCTGACCGACTACCGGGCTCAGCGGCGCGGCGGCCGCGGCAAGCAGGCGGCGGCGATCAAGGAGGATGATTTCGTCGATCGCCTGTTCGTGGCCAATACGCACGACTACATCCTGTGTTTTTCCAGCCGCGGCCGGGTTTATTGGCTCAAGGTTTACGAAGCGCCGGAAGGCACGCGCTCTTCGCGCGGCAGGCCGATCATCAATCTTTTTCCGCTCGAGGAAGGCGAGAAGATCACCGCGATACTGCCGGTCAAGGAATTCGACGAGGAGCACTTTGTCTTCATGGCTACCGGGATGGGCACGGTAAAGAAGACACCGCTGACCAGCTTCGCCAATCCGCGCAAGGCAGGCATCATCGCCGTCGGGCTGGACGACGGCGATCACCTGATCGGTGTTGCAATTACCAACGGCCGCTGCGACGTCATGCTGTTCTCGGATTCCGGCAAGGCCGTGCGCTTTGCCGAGGACGATGTGCGCCCGATGGGCCGCGAAGCCCGCGGCGTGCGCGGAATGATGCTGGAAGACGGCCAGAACGTGATTTCCATGCTGGTGGCCGACAGCGAGGACTATTCCGTGCTGACCGCGACCGAGAACGGCTTCGGCAAGCGCACGCCGATTGCCGAGTACACCCGCCACGGCAGGGGCACCAAGGGCATGATCGCGATTCAGACCTCGGAGCGCAACGGCAAGGTCGTGGCTGCCGTGCTCGCCGGGCTGGGCGACACCCGTGAGGAGATCATGCTGATCTCGACAGGCGGCGTGCTCATCCGCACCCGGGTCACGGACATTCGCGTCATGAGCCGCTCGACCCAGGGCGTGACCCTGATCAATCTCGATGACGGCACTTTCCTTGCCGGCGTCGAGAAGGTAATTGAAACCGAAGAAATCGACGAATCCGAAGAACCAGATACAGAGGAGTAACACAGACCATGGCACGCATTTTCAATTTCAGCGCAGGTCCCGCCGCTTTGCCCGAAGCCGTCCTCAAGCTCGCATCCGACGAATTGCTCGACTGGCACGGCAGCGGTCAGTCGGTCATGGAAATGAGCCATCGCGGCAAGGAATACATGGCCATTCATGCCCAGGCCGAAGCCGACCTGCGCGAACTGATGGGCATTCCCGCCAACTACAAGGTGCTGTTCCTGCAAGGCGGTGCCACGCTGCAGTTCGAAATGATTCCGATGAACCTGTTTGCGGGCAAGGCCAGTGCGGACTACGTGCATACCGGCGAATGGGCCAAGAAGGCCATCAAGGCCGCCAAGGCCTTCGGCAAGGTGAATATCGTTGCCAGCAGCGAGGACGGAAAGTTTGCCTATGCACCGGCGCAGCAGGACTGGAGGCTCGACAAGGATGCGGCCTACGTGCATTACACCGGCAACGAAACCATCGGCGGCGTCGAGTTCCACTGGACTCCCGAGACGGGCAATGTGCCGCTGGTGTGCGACATGTCGTCCAACATACTGTCGAAGCCGGTCGATGTCAGCAAGTACGGCCTGATCTATGCCGGCGCGCAGAAGAACATCGGCCCGGCCGGCCTGACCATCGTCATCATCCGCGACGACCTGATCGGCAAGGGCGTGCCAACCCCGCAAACCATGATGGATTACAAGACCCACGCCGAGAATGACTCGATGTACAACACGCCGCCCACCTACGGCATTTACATCGCCGGTCTGGTGTTCCAGTGGCTCAAGCAACAGGGCGGTCTGGCGGCCATCGAGAAGCAGAACATTGCCAAGGCCAAGATGCTGTATGACTGCATCGATGCGTCGAGCTTCTACGCCAATCCGGTGCGCAAGGAAGACCGCTCGCGCATGAACGTGCCCTTCACGCTCAAGGATGCGGCGCTCGACGAAGAATTCCTCAAGGGCGCCAAGGCCAGAGGCATGGCGCAACTCAAGGGGCACCGTTCGGTCGGCGGCATGCGCGCCTCGATCTACAATGCCATGCCGATGGCCGGTGCTGCGGCACTGGTGGCCTACATGAAGGAATTCGAGGCGAAAAATGGCTAGGCCGATCAGCGTCCTGATCCTCAACCAGATTTCGCATAGCGGCCTCAAGCGTCTGCCGGCGGAGCGTTATCAGGTCGGCAAGGACGTCGCCAACCCGGATGCGATCATGGTGCGCTCGGCCGACATGCACAAGATGGAGATCCCGCAGTCGGTGCAGGCCATCGGTCGCGCCGGTGCCGGCACCAACAACATTCCGGTCAAGGCGATGTCGGCGCGTGGCGTACCGGTGTTCAATGCGCCGGGTGCCAATGCCAATGCGGTCAAGGAGCTGGTGGTCGCCGGCATGCTGCTTTCGGCGCGCAACATCGGCGGCGCGATGAAGTTCGTTGCCGCACTCGATCCCACCGATCCGGCCATGGAAAAAAAGGTCGAGGACGGCAAGAAGCACTTCGCCGGCTT
>CAZYTN010000335.1:0-2733 GCA_964650115.1 uncultured Sulfuritalea sp. | reverse complement strand
GGCTCGGACTTGTAGATCAGCGAGAGGATCATGGCATTGACCCCGACCGACTTGCCCGAACCGGTGGTGCCGGCCACCAGCAGGTGCGGCATCTTGGCGAGATCAACTACCACCGGCTGGCCGCCGATGTCCTTGCCCAGCGCCACCGACAATGGCGAATGCATGCCGTGGTAGGCCTGCGAGCCGATGATTTCCGACAGGCGCACGATCTGCCGCCGCGGATTGGGCAGTTCCAGCGCCATGCAGGATTTGCCCGGCACGGTTTCGACGACGCGGATCGACACCAGGGAGAGGGCGCGCGCCAGGTCCTTGGCCAGGCCGACGATCTGGCTGCCCTTGACGCCGACGGCCGGCTCGATTTCGTAGCGCGTCACCACCGGGCCCGGATGGGCTGTGAGCACCTTGGCCTCGACATTGAAATCGGCCAGCTTGCGCTCGATCAGGCGCGAGGTGAATTCGAGCGTCTCGGGCGCGGGCAGGTCGGCCGGATTGTGCGAGGGTTCGGCCAGCAGGTGCAACGGCGGCAGGGCGCCGCCCGGTGCGTCGAAAAACAGCGGCGCCTGGCGCTCTTTCTCGGCCCGCGCCTGGGCCTTGGGCGCCACCGGCACCACGATTTCGACGGGTTCGATACGGACAGGGCTGTCCTCGACCTTGCGCCGCTCCGTTTCCACCACTTCCTCGCGCTGCTCCGCCACCGCGCGGCCATAGCGGCGATCCTGCCAGCCATCCCACAAACTACGGATGCCGACACAGGCGCCTTCGACCAGAATCCCCGCCTTCTCGGCCGCGGTGATCCACGACAGTCCGGTAAACAGGCTGAAACCGATCATGCCCAGTACCAGCAGGATCAGCGTGCCACCGGTGTAACCGAGGAACTGCGCGACAAGGCGTCCGACCTCGAAACCCAGCATGCCGCCGGGCGCCAGCGGCAGCGTCAGTTTCATGCTCCAGAAGCGCATCGCTTCGAGGCCGCAACTGGCCAGCAGGACCACCAGAAACCCGGTCAGGGCAATCAGCAGCGAACGCCGGTCGCCGCCGAACAGATGGCTCAGGCGATGGTAGCCCCAGGCCACCATGAAGAACGGCAGGGCCACCCACCACCATGCCGAGAGCCCGAACAGGTACAACAGCAGATCGCTCAGCCATGCGCCGAAGCGTCCACCCGGGTTGGCGATGCGCTCCACCATCGCCGAATGCGACCAGCCCGGATCGGCGCGGTCGAAACCCCAGAGGACCAGCCCCAGATACAACCCGGCCAGGCCGACCAGCAGCCAGCGTGCCTCATGCACCAGCAAGGCAATTTTTTCCGGCAGGGGCGTTGACGGGGACTCGGAGACGCTGACAGCATTCATGGGCTGAAGCCGACCCGTGATCGAACACGAACCGGAATGACGGACACTGGCAAATTATGTCCGGCTGCCGAGGTGCCCAAGCCCCAAAAAGCCGGCCAAGTCGGGCCCTGTTCCAGTCTATATAATCTGTCCGACTTACCACACAGGATTCCCCGCCATGAGCACCCGTCACGCCCGCCTGCTGATCCTCGGTTCCGGCCCGGCCGGCTATACCGCCGCCGTGTATGCGGCCCGCGCCAACCTGAAACCGGTCCTGATCACCGGCATGGCCCAGGGCGGTCAGCTGATGACCACCACCGACGTCGACAACTGGCCTGCCGACGCCGACGGCGTGCAGGGCCCCGACCTGATGACGCGCTTCGAGAAGCATGCCGCGCGCTTCCAGACCGAGATCATTTTCGACCACATCCACACCGCGGCACTGACCGAAAAGCCCATGCGCCTGATCGGCGATTCCGGCGAATACACCTGCGACGCCCTGATCATCGCCACCGGCGCCTCGGCACAGTACCTGGGCCTGCCCTCTGAAGAGGCCTTCTCCGGCAAGGGCGTCTCGGCCTGCGCCACCTGCGATGGCTTCTTCTACAAGAACCAGCCGGTCGCGGTAGTCGGCGGCGGCAATACGGCGGTCGAGGAAGCACTGTATCTGGCCAACATCGCCAGCCATGTCACGGTCGTGCATCGGCGCAACAAGTTCCGCGGCGAGAAAATCCTCCAGGACAAGCTGTTCGAGAAGGAGAAGACCGGCAAGGTCACCATCAGGTGGGACCACACGCTGGACGAGGTCCTGGGCGACAAGTCCGGCGTCACCGGCATGCGCATCAAGGGCGTCAAGACCGGCGCCACCGAAGACATTCCGCTGATGGGCGTGTTCATCGCCATCGGCCACAAGCCCAACACCGATCTCTTCGTCGGCCAGCTCGAAATGGAAGGCGGCTACATCGTCACCGAGGCCGGCCGCAGCGGCAACGCCACCGCGACCAGCATCCCCGGCGTGTTTGCCGCCGGCGACGTGCAGGACCACGTCTACAAGCAGGCCGTGACCAGTGCCGCCACCGGTTGCCAGGCCGCGCTCGATGCCGAGAAGTATCTCGACAGCCTGGAATAGTCCGGCGCGGATCGCGGCTGTCGAAGCATTGCTCTCACCCTCGCAGCCGCAAATAATGAGCAAGCGCGCCACACCGTCGCCGGAAGAACGCGCCACATTCCGCGCAGCGGTGGCCGATGTCGAACCGCTGCAATGGGACCGCGTCCATCACGAACCGCCCTTGCCGCCGGCCATTCCGCGCCAGCATCTGCACGACGAGGCCGCCGCGCTCGACGAGTCCCTGCACGGCCCGGTGCTGATCGACCTCTATCTGGAAGGCGGCGACGAAGCGGC
>CAZYTN010000334.1:0-2734 GCA_964650115.1 uncultured Sulfuritalea sp. | reverse complement strand
AACTTCCCGCGTGTGGTTTCACACCGATGCGGTGCAGGCCTTCGGCAAACGGCGTCTGGACTTCCGGGCACTCAACGGCGCCGGTGTGCATGCCCTGACACTGTCCGCGCACAAGTTGGGCGGGCCGAAAGGGGCGGGTGCACTGATAGTCGACAAGAGGGTGGAACTGCAACCATTGATCGCCGGCGGCGGCCATGAGCGCGGCCTGCGTTCCGGTACCGAGAACGTCGCGGCGATTGTCGGTTTCGGCCTCGCCGCCGAATTGGCCACGGCTCGGCTCGATGCCCGCGCCAGGCAGCTTGAATCATTGCGTACGGAACTGGAAGCGGGCCTGGTGGCGCTGGGAGCAAGGATTTTCGGCCGCGCCGCGGAACGCCTGCCGAACACCAGTTACTTCGCCTTCGCCGGCATCGATGGCGAGACGCTGGTAGGCAAGCTCGATCGCGCCGGTTTTGCCGTCGCGGCAGGCGCGGCCTGTTCCAGCGCCAATCCCGAGCCATCGCAGGTGCTGCTGGCGATGGGTGTTCAATCCTCGCTGGCGCGCGGCGCCGTGCGGGTGAGTTTTGGCATCGACAATAACGCGGTGCAGGTGCGTGAATTTCTGACCGCGTTGAATATTACAATCCTGCAACTCAAGGGCCTGACCGCCCTGGCAAGCTGAACTGGAGAAACACGTAATGGATTCAGGCATGAAGTTTCCGGTATACCTCGATTACTCGGCGACGACGCCAGTTGATCCGCGCGTCGCGGCGAAGATGATTCCCTGGCTGACCGAGCATTTCGGCAACCCGGCCTCGCGCTCCCACTCTTATGGCTGGGAGGCCGAGAAAGCCGTCGAGGAAGCGCGCGAAGAAGTCGCCGCGCTGGTCGGGGCCGATTCCAAGGAAATCATCTGGACCTCCGGCGCTACCGAATCCAACAACCTGGCGATCAAGGGCGCGGCGCATTTCTACGCCGAGACCAAGGGCAAGCATATCGTCACCGTGTCCACCGAGCACAAGGCGGTGCTGGATACCGTCAAGGAACTCGAACGCCAGGGCTTCGAGGCGACCTACCTGGTGCCGCAGGAAAACGGCCTGATTACCGTCGAGCAGTTCAAGGCGGCCGTGCGCCCGGACACCGTCGTGGCGTCGGTCATGGCCGTGAATAACGAAATCGGCGTCATCCAGCCGATTGCCGAGATCGGCGAGATCTGCCGCGAGAAGGGCGTGATCTTTCACGTCGATGCGGCGCAGGCGACCGGCAAGATGCCGATCGACTTGTCGAAACTGAAGGTCGACCTGATGTCATTCTCTGCGCACAAGACCTACGGCCCCAAGGGCATCGGCGCGCTGTACGTCAGGCGCAAGCCGCGTGTCCGCCTCGAAGCGCAGATGCACGGTGGCGGCCACGAGCGCGGCATGCGCTCGGGCACCCTGGCGACGCACCAGATCATCGGCATGGGCGAGTGCTTCCGCCTGGCGCGCGTGGAAATGGCCACCGAGAACGAACGCATCCGCATGCTGCGCGACAGGCTGCTCAATGGCCTGATGGACATTGAGGAAACCTATATCAATGGCGACATCGAGCAGCGCGTGCCGCACAATCTCAACGTCAGCTTCAATTTCGTCGAAGGCGAGTCGCTGATCATGGCGATCAAGGACATCGCCGTGTCGAGCGGTTCGGCCTGCACCTCGGCCAGCCTGGAACCTTCCTACGTGCTGCGTTCGCTGGGCCGTTCGGATGAACTGGCGCACAGTTCGATCCGCTTCACGCTGGGCCGCTTCACGACGCAGGAGGACGTCGATTTCACCATCAAGCTGCTGCACGCCAAGCTGGGCAAACTGCGCGAACTTTCCCCGCTCTGGGAAATGTACAAGGAGGGTGTCGATCTGAGCACCGTCCAGTGGGCAGCGCATTGATTCGGCTTTGCCGAATCAATGCGCTGCCCTGCGGGGAAATTGAACTACCCACCCCCCGCCCCCGCCCCGGGGGCGGGGGTGACTAAACGGAGAGCATCATGGCATACAGCGAAAAAGTACTGGAACACTACGAAAACCCGCGCAACGTGGGTTCCTTCAACAAGGACGACGAAGGTGTCGCCACCGGCATGGTCGGCGCGCCGGCCTGCGGCGACGTGATGAAGTTGCAGATCAAGGTCGGCAAGGATGGCATCATCGAGGATGCCAAGTTCAAGACCTATGGCTGCGGCTCGGCGATCGCATCGTCGTCACTGGTGACCGAATGGGTCAAGGGCAAGACTCTGGACCAGGCGCTGGACATCAAGAACACGCAGATTGCCGAAGAACTGGCGCTGCCGCCGGTCAAGATCCACTGTTCGATCCTCGCCGAGGATGCAATCAAGGCCGCCGTGGCCGACTACAAGAAGAAACAGGGAGCCTGAGCATGAGTGCCTGCACCACATCCGCTGCCGATACAGCTGTCATGTCCGATGTTCCGCCGGCAGGTTGGCAGGGCAGCGAGAGTGCGAGTCCGGTGACTCTCAGCGCGCGCGCCGCCGACCACATCGCCAGGTACATCGCCAAACGCGGCAAGGGCATCGGCATTCGTCTCGGCGTGCGCACCTCGGGTTGCTCGGGCATGGCCTACAAGCTGGAATTCGCCGATGCCAACAATCCCGAGGACATCGAGTTCCTCAGTCACGGCGTCAAGGTGCTGGTCGATCCCAAGAGCCTGCCCTATCTGGCCGGCACCGAGCTCGACTATGCGCGCGAGGGCCTCAACGAGGGTTTCA
>CAZYTN010000333.1:0-2741 GCA_964650115.1 uncultured Sulfuritalea sp. | reverse complement strand
ACAAGAGCAAGGAAGTGGTGCACAACTACGAGAACCGCTCCGAGCGCTACGTCATCCCGCACGACCAGCTCTTCCTCGGCCATTTCCAATACACCCTGCGCAACAAGCGTCACATCACGCACCTGAACAAGGATTCGGCGCTGGGCAATTTCGACGAACGCATCGACGCGCTGACTGAGGCGCAGGTGGTTGCCGAAGCCAAGCGCTGCATGAGTTGCGGCCAGTGCTTCGAGTGCGACAACTGCGTCGTGTATTGCCCGCAGACCGCGGTGTACAAGGTCAAGAAGACCGAGACCATGACTGGCCGCTACGTCGCCACCGACTACGACAAGTGCATCGGCTGCCATATCTGCGCCGATGTCTGCCCGACGGGCTACATCCAGATGGGCCTGGGCGAGTAACGCACTCATGAAGCTACTGCGCGACCAATCTGCGGCGTTGCGTACTCGCTCGCCGGTCGCCTACCCTGCGGGTATGTCTCGCGGCTCGCTGCGCCGCGCCTTGCATCTTGGCCTGCTCGCTACGCTTCCTGAGCGCGTTACCGGCTTCGTAAGGATCGTGCTGATCCTATTCATGGGTATCGCCGTCCTGCCAGGGCCGACTTTCGCCGGCGAGGGCGGGCGCACGGCCAGGCCGGTGGTGGAGATCGCCAACCCCGGCAAATGCGTGGCGCCGGTGGACGAGATGCGTCGCAACCACATGGAAATGCTCAAGCACCAGCGCGACCGCAGCCTGCGCCAGGGCATCCGCGGCGAGCCGGCCTCGCTCAATGCCTGCATCGAGTGCCACGCCAGCAAGGCCAGCGGCTCGGTGCTGGGCGCCAACGCCAGCGGCACGGGCAGCAACTTCTGCCAGAGCTGCCACAGCTACGTCGCGGTCAAGCTCGACTGCTTCGAATGCCATCAGCCCAGGGCCAAATTCAAGGCCGCAGGATTGAAGCCATGAGTACGCCAGACCACAACCCGCGCCGCAAATTCATCGCCGCCGCCGGCGCAGGCGTCGCCGGCCTCGGCTTCACCGCGATTGCTCCCGGCCTGCACCTGATGGCCGTTGGTGAAGCGAATGCCGCCGCCGAGGCGCGCAAGGCCGGCAGCGCCGCCTCGCCCGCCGTGCGCTGGGGCCTGCTGATCGACGCGACCAAGTGCGCACCGGGTTGCACCAAGTGCATCGATGCCTGCCACAGCGAAAACGGCGTCAGCGAAAAGCTGCCCGATCCGCGGCAGAACTCGCAGTGGATCCGCAAGATCGAACTGGTCGACCGGCGCGACGGGCGCAAGACCGAGCTGCCGATGATGTGCCAGCACTGCGCCGAGCCGCCCTGCGTCGATGTCTGTCCCACCGGCGCATCGATGAAGCGCGCCGACGGCATCGTCCTTGTCGACCGCCACACCTGCATCGGCTGCCGCTACTGCATGATGGCCTGCCCCTACAAGGCACGTTCCTTCGTCCATGCCCCGCTCACCGAACAGAACCCCGAAGTCCCGCGCGGCCAGGGCTGCGTCGAATCCTGCACGCTCTGCGTGCATCGCGTGGACAAGGGCCAAACCCCGGCCTGCGTCGAATCCTGTCCGACCGGCGCAATGACCTTCGGCGACCTCAACGACCCCGCCAGCGAAATCGCCAAACGCATCGCCAGCGTGCCGACGACACAGGTGCGCGGCGACCTGCGCCTCAACCAAGCCGTGCGCTACCAGGGAATCTGACCATGGCAGTCCTCAACCCTCGCCACGAAGAAAGCTTCTTCTACCTGCTGGTCGGCCTCGGCGGACTGGTCTCGGCCGTCGGCCTCGCCGCGGCGCTGTACATGGAGCACTCGGGCCATGTGGTGACCGGCATGAACAACCAGATCGTCTGGGGCCTGCCCCACGTCGTGGCGATTTTCCTGATCGTCGCCGCCTCCGGCGTTCTCAATGTCGCCTCGATGGGCTCGGTGTTCGGCCGCGTGCTGTACAAGTCGCGCGCGCCGCTGTCGGGCCTGCTCGGCCTGGCGATGATGAGCGGCGGCCTGGCGGTGATCATGCTCGACCTGGGCCGCGCCGACCGCGCGATCGTCGCCGCAACGCATGTCAATCTGACCTCGGTGTTCGGCTGGAACATGATTCTCTATCCGGTGTTCTACGCCCTGGTCGCCGTCTATCTGTGGACCCTGATGGAAAGGCGCATGAAGCCCTGGTCGCCGGCGGCCGGCCTGGCGACCTTCGTCTGGCGCGTGGTGCTCACCAGCGGCACCGGCTCCATCTTCGCCTTCCTTGTCGCACGCCAGGCCTACGGCTCGGCCCTGCTGGCGCCGATGTTCATTGTCATGTCATTCTGCTGGGGTCTCGCCGTCTTCATCCTGGTCCAGGCGGCGATGTATGCCTGGAACGGCCTGAGCCTGCCGCCGCTGATCCTGCAGCGCATGAAGAACCTGCTGGCCACCTTCGTCGCCGCGGTGCTGTACCTGACCGCCGTGCTGCACCTGGTCAACGCCTATTTCGCCAAGAACATCGCCTTCGAGTATTTCATCCTGTTCGACAGCGAATTCGCCGGCATGTTCTGGATCGGCCAGGTTCTGCTCGGCAGCCTGCTGCCGCTGTTCCTGCTGTTCAGCCCCGGCAGCCGCGACAAGGGGCTCTGGGTCAATCTGGCGGCGCTGCTGGTGATCCTCGGCGCCTACTTCCAGCTCCATGTCTTCATCATCGGCGGCCAGGCCTTCCCGCTCGACATCTTCCCCGGCTACGACGTCAAGAGCAGTTTCATGG
>CAZYTN010000332.1:0-2749 GCA_964650115.1 uncultured Sulfuritalea sp. | reverse complement strand
CAGCCAGCCGGCTGCGGCGGCGCGACGCATGCGTCGCGAATTCCCGCCTCGCCCCTCGCGGGGGGTTCCCAGTCGGCGCGCTGCGCGCGTCCATTGCTGGAGACTTCGAACAAGGTGTTTCACGTTAAAATCATACCTTCAACTAACGCAATGCTGGAGACCCACCATGTCCATGTCCGACCGCGACGGCTTCATCTGGCAGGACGGCAAGCTCGTGCCCTGGCGCGATGCCACCACCCATGTGCTGACGCATTCGCTGCACTACGGCCTCGCCGTGTTCGAGGGCGTGCGCGCCTACAAGACGGTCTCCGGCACCGCCATCTTCAAGCTCAAGGAACACACCGACCGCCTGTTCAACTCGGCGCACATCTACCGCATGCCGATTCCGTACGACAAGGCCACGCTGATCGAGGCGCAGAAGGAAGTGGTGCGTGCCAACAAGCTCGAATCCGCGTACATCCGTCCGATCGCCTTCTATGGCTCGGAAAAGATGGGGGTTTCGCCCATCGGCGCCAAGGTGCATGTCGCCATCGCCGCCTGGCCCTGGGGCGCCTATCTCGGCGAGGAAGGCCTGGAAAAGGGCATCCGCGTCAAGACCTCCAGCTACGCGCGCCACCATGTCAATGTCTCGATGTGCCGTGCCAAGTATTCCGGCACCTACGCCAACTCCATCCTCGCCAACATCGAGGCAACCGAGCACGGCTACGACGAGGCGCTGCTGCTCGACGTCGACGGTTTCGTCGCCGAAGGACCGGGTGAGAACCTCTTCGTCATCAAGGACGACAAAATCTATGAGCCGGAAATCGCCTCGGCGCTGATCGGCATCACGCGCGCCACGGTGCATACGCTGGCGAAGGAACTCGGCTACACCGTGCTTTCCAAGCGCCTGACGCGCGACGACGTGTACATCGCCGACGAGGCCTTCTTCACCGGTACCGCTGCCGAGGTCACGCCGATCCGCGAACTCGACGGCCGCCAGATTGGCGAAGGCCACCGCGGTCCGGTCACCACCAGAATCCAGAGCCTGTTCTTCGACGTGGTCAATGGCAAAGTGCCGGCCCACGCCGACTGGCTCAGTCGTGTCTAATCACGTTTGAGGTCAATCATGTCCACTATCGACGAATCGCAAAGCCAGGTTGCCGTTACCGCGCACGATCTGCCGCTCGCCTGTCCGCGCCCCGGCGCCCCGCTGTGGGCGCGCCATCCGCGCGTCTTCATCGACCTGCTGAAGAGCCCCACGGGCGAGGCCGCCTGCCCCTATTGCGGCACGATATATCGCTTTGAAGGCGAGCGCCCCAAGGGCCACCATTAAGTTTCTTCGCAAGATCTAGTCGTTACCAAGCAATGAAGATCCTTGTCGTCGCTCCGTCCTGGATCGGCGACACGATACTCGCCCAGCCGCTGTTCGCGCTGCTCAAGCGCAACCATCCCGGCGCCCGCATCGAAGTGCTGGCGGCGCAGTGGTCAGCGCCGCTGCTGGGGCGCATGGCCGAAGTCGATGCTGTCATCGTCAACCCCTTCCGCCACGGCGAATTCAGTTTCGGCGCCCGCCGCGCCCTGGGTCGCCGTCTCGCCGGCGCCGACTATTCGGCCGCCTACGTGCTGCCCAACTCATGGAAGTCGGCACTGGTTCCCTTCTTCGCCGGCATCCCCCGGCGCATCGGCTACCAGGGCGAGAGCCGCTATCTGCTGCTGAACGAGCGCCACCGGCTCGACGTCGCCCGCCATCCGCAACTGGTGCAACGCTACACGGCACTGGCCGGGCCGTTGCCCGCCGTCCTGCCGTCACCGCATCTGAGATCGACCATGGAACAGCAGCAGGCCGCGCGCCGCGCCCTGAATTTGCCGCTCGATGCCGCACCGGTGATTTTCTGTCCGGGCGCCGAATTTGGTCCCGCCAAACGCTGGCCGGCGCAACACTTTGCCGCACTGGCGCGCCTTGTCGCGACGCCACAGCATCCGGTCTGGCTGATCGGCTCGGACAAGGACAGCGTCGTCGGCGATGAGATCGCCGCCGCGGCAGACGGGGCTGCGCTCAATCTGTGCGGGCGCAGTACGCTGGAACAGGCCATCGACCTGATCGCCGCCGCGCGTTGCGTGGTCAGCAACGACTCCGGCCTGATGCATGTCGCCGCGGCGCTGGAGCGCCCGCTGGTGGCGCTCTACGGTTCGTCTTCGCCTGGCTATACGCCGCCGCTGTCGCCGCAGGCGACGATTGTTTCAAGAAACCTGTCCTGCAGTCCCTGTTTCAAGCGCGAATGTCCGCTAGTGCATTTCGACTGCATGAACGGAATAATGCCGCAGCAGGTGGCGGAATTGATGCGAAAGCAGGCCTGACCGTGCCCGGCCAGAAAATATTCGCCAGCCCGCAGGATGTCGAAGCGGCCTTCTACGAGGCGCTCGAACGCGGCGATATCGATACCATGATGGCGGTCTGGGCCGAAGACGAAGAAGTCGTCTGCGTGCACCCGGGCGGACCGCGACTGATCGGTTATACGATGATCCGCGAAGCCTGGCAGCATATCTTCGCCAACGGCAGAAGGCTGCAGGTGCGCCTGTCGCAGCAGAAGTCGGTAACCACCCCCTTCGCCGTGGTCAGCACCCTGCTGGAACACATCGCCAGCCCCGACGACGACAACCTCAGCGCTCCAGTGGCGGCGACCAACATCTATGTGCGCGGCCCCCTGGGCTGGCGCATGGTCGCGCACCACGCCTCGCCGGTACCGCCCAACAGCGTCGGCGAGGAGCC